>CAYXHK010000006.1:13015-20719 GCA_964464665.1 uncultured Syntrophomonadaceae bacterium | reverse complement strand
TGTTGGTCCCCAATCTGACCCAGAATCTCGTAGATATTCCCCTGGACCAACTCCTCCGCCTGAGGCAGATAATTCAATAAAACCGGCACCACTTGGGGACCCATCGACACCAGCACCTCGGCGACTCGCGCTGGGGTTATCCCATCGGGTTCGGCCAAAGCGGTGATTAGCGGTTCAATCGTAGTCGGCTCCTGAATCCGGCGCAAAGCCACAGATACGGCCCAACGCACTTCCTCCTCCGGGTCACTGAGCCTCTCCAGCAGGGGGGCTACCCCGGATGGAGATTGAAAGATCCCGAGCATTTCCGCAGCCTGCACCCGTTCCCGGCATTTGGGACTATTGATTTGTTTTAAAAATAGATCGACAAAACCGATACGCACTAAACAATTAACCACCGCAGCCTGTCTTTCCCGGGGCCATTCATAGAAATATGTCTGCAACACCCACGCAATAATATGCGGATCAGTCTTTTCCAAAATTCGCACCTGCCGGTAAGAAAGCGCCCCATAACCTCGGGACAAAATCTTTCCCAGTTTAGCCATGCGTATGGTTTCCTGGTCCGCTTTATTCGAGCGGGGACTTAATTTGCCTACTAAAAGAATTGCTGGAGTTAAGGCCAGGATGATTCCGACCAAGGCCGCCATCCACCATTTGATTTCCATAAAAACTCCCCCCTCAGATCACCCCTGGGCACTCCTTTTCCTCTGATGTTTAGCTTTTTAGGTTGTTTATTATCAATCCCTGCCCTTATTAATAATCGTAATAACATAACTATAATAACTAATGGCTTGGCATAAGTGATTACCTATAATAAATTATTAAATAAACGCAATAAATGAACGTTATTTTAAAAAGTTAGTACCTTAGCCGCCCTTTGCAGCACTTCCAAAATATTGTACATGTTCGAGATGCTGCCCACCTTTAAGCTGTTTTTTAAATTATAATAGTCGAGACAGGTGCCGCAGGAAAGTATTTCTACCCCTTCGTTTTCCAGGAATTCTAAGTGTTCTAAGACTTCCGAACCTTCACAGGTCAAATATACCGCGCTGTTTAAACAGATAACCGTGCCTATCCCTTCCGATGATTCCCGCAGGGTGTAGAGAAAACTTTTCATTAAGACCCGGCCTAATGCTTCACTGCCCTCGCCCAAAACCGCGCTTTTTAAGAACACCACCGTTTGATTCCCTACGCCCGGCAGCAGATTGGAAGCAGATTGAAAAGCGGTAGAACCGCCATAAATAATCCCTGAAGGATTATGCGTTGACGCCGGCGCCCCTTCGGAGCCGCTCCTGGCTGCGTCCGGCCGGACATAGATGCGAAATTCTCCTTCGCTTTGTTCCACCTCGGGGCTGCCCCCTAAACTCTGGGTCAGTTTAAGCACATTGTCCCTGGCCACTTGATTATCCACCAGCACCAGGAAGGTTTCTCCGGGTGACTCTAAAAAGGCTCTCCGGGCCAGCACGACCGGCTGCGGACAATCCAGACCCCGGGCATCTATTTTTATCATCCTGTTTCCTTCTTTTTATATTAAATTAGCCTTTAGTCGAGCCAAACTTATAAAAAGCTTAAACTATCAACAATTCATTATGGTATCTCAGTACTGTATTTCCGGCCAGAGGGCGACTCGCCATTACGAACCCAAGCCAGAACTTAGCCGCGAACCAGGACTGGTTTTGCGCCGGCCGTGCAAACTCGGCCAACGACCCAGCCGGTTTCTCCCCGATTCTTAAGCCGATTAAGCAACTCGGCTGACTGGCTTTCTGGGACCGCGATCAAGAGCCCACCGGAAGTTTGGGGATCGAAAAGCAAGTCTTTTTCTTCCTCGGCAACGGTGCCGGCAAAAGCCACCTGGTCCGCCAGAAAGCTGCGGTTGCTGTAGGCTCCGGCCGGAACCAAACCCAACTGCGCCATTTCCTGGGCCTGGGGCAGCCAGGGAATCTCCCGGACGTTAAATTCAAAAGTAACCCCGCTTCCGGTTACCATCTCATAGGCATGACCCAAAAATCCAAAGCCGGTAATATCCGTAACCGCCGAAACCCCCAGCCCCGATATACTCTCGGCAGCGGCCTTATTTAAGCGAATCATGGAATCTATGGCTGGCTGTATATCGGCCTCAGACAAGACCCCTCCCTTAAGAGCGGTCAGCAATACGCCGGTGCCGAGCGGTTTGGTCAGGACCAGGACATCGCCCAACTTAGCCCCTTGATTGGTGATTACCGCTTTTGGATGGACAATCCCGGTAACCGACAAGCCAAATTTCGGTTCCGGGTCTTCTACCGTATGCCCGCCGATTAACACCGCCCCGGCTCGCCGCACCACCTCGGCCCCGCCTTTTAAGATCTCGGCTAAGATCTGTATGTCCATACAGGAGGCTGGAAAACAGACAATGTTCAGCGCGGTGAGCGGTTTCCCTCCCATTGCATAGACATCGCTTAAAGAATTGGCTGCGGCAATTTGACCAAACTTATACGGGTCATCCACCACCGGGGTAAAAAAATCCAGGGTCTGAATAAGGGCGATTTCTGAATTTAATCGATAAACCCCAGCATCATCCGGACTTCCCAGACCGACCAGCACCTCCGGGTGGTCAAATTTGGGCAGTTGGTTCAAAATACTGTCTAGGGTCCCCGGACCCACTTTAGCCGCTCAGCCGGCTGCTTTAACCATTTCGGTCAACCGCTTCTCAATCACGGTCACGGGAACCACCTCCTTGAGCCAAACTTGGCCAAGACCTTGGCCGCCTAAATCTATAAAAGCCTTAATCCACATCTAAACCCTAAATGCATATCTAAATGGATTTATTCTTGAGTATAGCTCAAAAATCCTGCTGGTACAAACCGGTTAAAACCTTATTTCCCAAAAGGACATACAGCCAGGCAGACGCCACAAACTCGCTTGCCAAACTGAGAACGCACCCGGTTTTGGTACTCGTCACAAAGCTGTGGGTCAAAACTGGCAGCGCTGCCGATCGGGGACACCCCGCCGACTCCTTTCAGCGCTTGCGCCGGACACGACTCAATGCAGAGCTGACATTTGCCACAGTTTTTCGCGGCGGAATCAACGGGCTGATTGGGACAAAGCGGGGCATCGGTTAAAACCGTAACTAACCGGATTCGGGGACCAAACTCCCGAGTAATCAAGGAACCGCTTTTGCCAATCCACCCCAGACCAGCCAACTGGGCGGCCAAACGGTGGGGAAAAATCCCGGCCAGTCGATCCCGGGAAACCCGCTGCGAGGAGGGGATGGGAAAAGTTTTAAAGCCCCGCACCTGCAGATAGTTGGAGATTCTCAAGGCCAAATCGTCCAAGCGGGCGTTGACTACCCGATAGTAATGCAGGTAGGTATGCGTAGGCCCCTCCAATAGTTCTTGAATTACTTCCCGGGGAAAACAGACGGCCAGCGCCACCGCCCGATTAAATTTACAAAATCTCAAACCGCACCCGGCTTCAATTACAGTGCTGGCCGCTGTAAGGTCCGCGATCCCGAACAGATCCGCGCCACCGGCAGCAGCCAAAGCCCTCAGTTCCGCGATTAATTGTTCGCTGCGTTTGTCACTGGTCTCGCTACGTTTGGCATTGGTCTCGCTACGTTTGGCATTGACCTCAACGAGTTCATCGCCGGCCTCGTTAAATTTGTCACAGACCTCTTTACGTTTATCGCAGGCCTCGTTACGTTTGTCGTTTGCTTCACTATGTTGATTATTGGCCTCGCCCTCGCCTTGTCTGTTGTTTGCCTCGCCGCGTTTGTCGTTTATCTTACCCTCGCTGCGTTTACCGCTGCTCAATTCTTCGGTTAAATCTCCGATCAAATCCTTTTCTTTCACCATTTATACTTCCTTTTCCGGTATACTTCCATTCCTTTTCCAGCTACAATGCGCTTCCAGTCTGCTTATTTAAGCAAACCGGGCAGCCAAGCGGATAACATCCCGTATATATTTACCAAAACCGGTACCAGCTGCGAAGTTTCCAGGCTGGTACGGACAACCGTCAACAATTCGGTATTTTTGCCCCCGCCCATATAGGTAAACACCGGCCAAATCGGGGCTAACAGCCCAAAAATCAAGGCCAAAACCAAGGCATGGCTGGTCAGGGAAAATAAACCGCCAAGCAGCCGGTTCGCCCAGCCCAGCATTCCTCTTTCCATGATTAACCCCAAAAGCATAAAAAGCAGGGTAACGCCAAACCAAACCCCAAACAGGATTAGAAGAAAGGCTGCTCCGTCCAAAATCAAACGGGTCAACTCCTGCGAAAGTCCTTCGAGCATATTATGAGCGGTCTGCTGGCCCGCAGCACTGATTCTCTCGGTCCAATTAAGATTAATCACGTTTTGCAGGGATTCCGAAAACGGGAATTCCCGGGTCAGCTCAACTAAATATTGATTGAGTACCGGTGTCGTTTCGGGGCCCGCGCCGGGAGAAGGAGTTCCTAAACGTTTAAGCAGCCAGTCACTGAGGCGCGGTCCCAGAAAAAGCTGTTCTTCCAGATACCGGGCTAGATCAACGCGGTACTTTACCGCTGCCCAAAGCCCCAGTCCCAAAGAGAAAAGCCCGACGGCTGATTGCCAAAACCCCCGGCGAACCCCCACCAGTAAAGCCCTTAAAAACCACAGAAGCAGCAGCACATCTAAAACGTTCAGTATTTCCACCGCCCCTTCCTTAGCTATCTAAATTGATTACAGTTAGTTGTCAATATGTATATAAATATTTTGCATCATTAATTCATTATCGTAAACCTCTATAAAGGGTTTAAGTTATTTAAAATAATTTTTATTTTACCCGAAAACTTCTTCTATCGCCACATAACAAAAACCCTGGGACTGCGCCCAGGGTTAAAGCAAAATTATTGGGTGTCTCCAGTTGCTGCTCACTCAAACGGTTCGATAGTATAAAGACCCGATTCAAACGTTTCGTCAAGGTCACTTAAAGCAACCCGACACCTTTTAGCGCTGTCGTCGACCAGTAACAGGGCATGGGTCAACTCAGTCAATGCCTCCCCATTATTAATTGCTTTCATCGAGTTACGGATCGTGTCAGTTGAGCTTTCAAGTTGACTGATAACGGCTTGGATTGATTGTTTGTCGTTCACTTTAACACCTCCATGGACATAGTTTCTCCGGTGAAGTTTAGTTACATACACAATTCTTTTCTCATTTTATAACTGAGAATTTATCCGGGTCTTTGAGTTATTATGACTTCAATAATTGAACCGGTTACAGCTCCTAAGAAACCGCCCAAGATACCCGAGAAAACATACCCGATAGATCCGTTATAGATGACGCCGAGGGTTCCTCCCATCGCAAAACCGGCAAAAAGGCCATTTAGCCGCGTTCTCCGATTCGATTCGTTACTATCGTCATTTAAGTTATTATTTATTTCAATCGCTTTATTATAAGCCTGCCAGGCGGCAAAGGCGTATACACATGGGTAAAAAAGCAACCATTGGATGTTGGATACCTGGTAAACTTGCGAAAACGAACCTCTAAACGAGTAAAAAATCGCTAAGTTAAGGTTGGCATTCACATTAATTAGGAATTCTAAAAACAAGAGCGTTAAACCCACCAAAAAATCCCGGTTGTAAAACTGGCCAAAACCCGGAATACATATTGACCATAAGACGGCAATCCAAGGTGAGCGGTATTTGATGCGATGCAACCCCCTCTCTGAATTTATTATTCGCTTAAATCTCCACTATATGTAACTGTAACGAAATTGATTTAGTCCGTTTTTTCAACGTGGCGGATTAAATTATTAAATTATTAAAGAGGCCTTACGGCCTCTTTTTGTTGGTCAAAATATTAACTCTCAGTATGTCGATGCTGCCTGGCATCTTTATAAATCAAGCTAAATTGGCGGGAGTGTGTGGGAATCGAACCCACCAACGACAGGGTCGCTGCCGCACGACTGGATTTGAAGTCCAGGAGAGCCACCAGGCCCAATCCACCCCCGTATTCTTAGAGTTTTTCCCTATATTAGCCATATAGGCACACGGGATTCTCTTTTTTAAAGAATCTCCAGATGCAAAATCCAGTATAGTAAATAAATCTTCCGGTGTCAAACGCTTAGTCAAACGCTTAATAGAATAGTTCTGTTATCCATAGGGTCTATCTGCTCCAAATGTCTTTATCATTGGTCCTTTGCAAACCCTAAAATTAATAGCTTTAATTGCGTCTTCAATACCATTTTCATACAGTCCCAAATCATAGTATTCGCCAGATCTGCCGATGAATGCTGCCGCTCGATTACCATCAAGATCTATTGCTTCTGCATATTTATTAAAAGCATCATTATATGATTTATTAATCCGAAGATAATCCGCATCCAGAACTATAACATTTGTGGCAATATCCCCGAATATTGTCAGCCCTTCTGCAAGCAAATTCCGAATTCCATCTATCATATCTTCCATTAATTGCGTCCTTCTTCATAAACTCTATACGAAAAAGTGTTCCATATATCATATACTCGTTATAAATTATGTGATATGTTACAATAATACTACTATATGGAATCTAAGGCAGGTGATTTTTATGTATCGTACAGCAATAGAACAGCTTTATAAGTGGAAAGAAAAGAAAAATAAAAAACCTTTAATTATACGTGGGGCAAGACAGGTAGGGAAGACTTGGCTAATGAAAGAGTTTGGCTTTAATGCCTACGAAAACTGTGTTTATATAAACCTTGACAACAATCAGCGTATGCGGGATTTATTTAACATAAATCTAGATATTGAACGAATTGTTATTGGTCTGGAACTCTATGCCGGACAGAAAATCGATCCAGCTAATACCTTGTTGATTTTCGATGAAATACAAGAGGTTCCAAGAGCATTAACTTCCCTTAAATATTTTAACGAGAACGCCCCGCAGTATCAGATTCTTTGTGCTGGTTCACTGCTTGGGGTTGCTTTGCATAAGGGAACTTCCTTCCCTGTAGGCAAGGTAGAGTTTATGGATTTATACCCGTTATCCTTCACCGAATTCATGCTGGCGATGGGCAAGAAACAGTTTGTTGAGCTGCTTCAAAAGGGCGATTTCGAAATGGTAAGCGCTTTCAGACAAGATTACATTGATCTGCTTAAACATTATTATTATGTAGGTGGGATGCCGGAAGTAGTTTCGTGTTTCGCTGAAAACAAAGATTTTAACGAAGCGCGAGAGATACAACAGCGGATTCTTGCCGCTTATGAGCAGGATTTTTCAAAACACGCTCCCAATGAAGCAGTGCCGAGAATTCGTATGCTCTGGAACAGCATACCTGGTCAGCTCACGAAAGAAAACAAGAAGTTTATCTATGGGCTAATCAAAGAAGGCGCCCGGGCGAAGGATTATGAGCTTGCTTTGCTCTGGCTCAGCGACTGTGGCCTTATCCATAAAGTGCATCGGGTAACCACGCCAAATCTGCCCTTAAAAGCCTATGAGGATTTAAAGGCGTTCAAGTTATTTTTTGTTGATATTGGTTTGCTTTCTTGCATGGTGCGGTTAAAACAAGATATTCTGCTTGACGGTAATACGATGTTCAAGGAATTCAAAGGTGCCTTAACCGAACAGTATGTATTGCAACAGCTAAAGACTTTAAAAAATGTAGATCCATATTACTGGACAAATGATCACGGCAACGCGGAAATCGATTTTGTGGTAGATAACGGCGACAATGTGATTCCCATAGAGGTCAAAGCGGAAATTAATTTACAGGCAAAGAGCCTAAA
>CAYXHK010000006.1:3236-12915 GCA_964464665.1 uncultured Syntrophomonadaceae bacterium | reverse complement strand
CAATAAAAACACCCCTCAATCTGGTATTTAGAGGTAGCGTAAAACCCAATCATACCTAAGAAAGAAGGGTGTTCTTGTGACAGGAGTCACATCCTAATGGAAGATTTAATGCGTATTAACCCCCCATGCCTATAAGGCACAACCACCAATGAAAATAAGGTTTACCGAGTATTAAGGTTATATTTTCTATTAATTCTAGTAATTGAAGCGAAGCAAAAGGAACGTCTCCTTGCTTCACAAAGTATAAGGCCTAATTTTCTTATCAATACAAAGTGCGTTTATCGCCTGAGCGACGGGTAACTTTTTCGCGATCCAGATACTCTAACAAAGGCAAAATAAATTTACGGGAACTCCCCAAAATATCCCGGGCTTCGCTGATGGTCAGAGAGTCATGGTCTTGCAGGTAGTTTACAACCGTTTCTCTGGCCGCTTTCAATTCCGCCTCCCGAAAATATAAATCGTCGGCCACCTTAATTAAAAGCTTTTGACTCAGGCAATAATTTAAAAGCTCACTTTGTTCCAACTCGTTATCGGTCAAGGCCGAGGCTGCCTCGGACCAGAGCGGCGGCTGCATCCCTGCGTCTTGATACTTCTGCATCAGCTGCGCGATCAGCTGCTCATACCGCGGACTGGGCTGCGGTTTATACCCGGCTGACGCCAGGTTCTGGCCAATCACCGAGATAACCCCGGCTTCCTCCCACTCTTTTAAGAGGGCATTAAACAGCTTCACTGAGAAAAAACCAAACTTTCGGGAGCGCAGTTCCTCTTTAACCATCCCGACCCGCAGCGGAAATTCCCGGTGAAACTTACTCAGCCTATCCCGGATCTCCTCCTGCCAATCGGTGTAAATCTGGGGATGGACCAAATACTCGACTCCTTCTAATTTAAGCCGAATCACCCGACCTTCTTCGAGCAGCTGCATAAGGCTTTGCTCCGCTTCGGCCGGCGCGAGCCCGACTTTGGCGGTCAGTTCCGATTTGGCCATAAACGGCGGGGAAGCTTTGAGCAAATCCTGCAGGATCAATTCTTCTGGGGTCCCCTTTTCTTTAATGGCCAAGTCCCGCAGCACCTCCGGGCGGAAACGCTTTTGTTTCGGAGGGGCCGGGTCAATTACCATGCCCCCGCCAATCGTGATCATAGGGGAATAAGCCCGGATCACAAACCGATCCCGCTTGGCTGCTACGACCGGTTCCTCCAGCACAATTTGCGCGTACGCCTGCGTTCCAGGTATCAGTTCCTCACCCTCGAGCAAAACCACCCGGCCCAGGATCTCCCTGGTTCCCAGGTGAAAACGGATCCGAGTCCAATTTTTGATGGCGCGTTCCGTTTGGGGCAACAGTTCTAAATGTACATCCACGCGAAAAGAGGGATTCAGATAACCCGGGGCGAGCAGTACACTGCCGCGGCCGATATCGCGGGTTTCCAGGCCGGTCAGGTTTACGGCTACCCGCTGTCCGGCTTTGGCTTCTTCAACCTTAGCGCCGTGCACCTGCAGACCGCGGACCCGGGAGTTGATTCCCTCGGGAAGGATTTCTAACGTATCGCCGATTTTTATTTTACCGGAAAATAGGGTTCCGGTAACTACGGTACCGAACCCGGTAATGCTGAAAACCCGGTCTATCGGCAGCCGCACCTTGCCGGTAACTTCTTTTTCCGTCACTTCTTCCGCCAGTTTATCCAACTGAAGCCGCAGCTCTTCAAGCCCTTCCCCAGTATGGGAAGAGACGGCTATGATCAGGGCATTTTCCAGAAAGGTCCCCTTAACTGCTTCTCGGATTTCTTCTTCGACTAAGAGCAGCCATTCCTCATCCGCCAGGTCCATCTTGGTAATCACAATCAAGCCTTTTTGGATTTCCAGGAGACTGATGATATCCAGATGCTCCCGCGTCTGCGGCATAATCCCTTCATCCGCGGCTACTACTAACATAACCAAGTCAATCCCGGTCGCCCCAGCCAGCATTTGTTTAATAAAGCGTTCGTGCCCCGGCACATCAACAATGCCCGCCCGCTGACCACTGGGCAAAACCAAAGGGGCAAACCCCAATTCAATGGAGATTCCCCGTTCCTTTTCTTCCTTCAAGCGATCCGTATCAATGCCGGTCAGCCGTTTAACCAGCTGCGTCTTGCCGTGATCCACATGGCCCGCGGTCCCGATAATAATGTGTTTAGCCTGATTAGGATTCATCGTTGCGTTTCTCCTTCATGTACTCCTTCCGACCGGCACTCCTGATCCGCCAAGGCGGATTGAAACGCTGCAAGCAGCAAATCACCTTCCGCATCCGCAATAGTCCGGGCATCCAACAGAATTGCTTCATCCTGAATCCGCACCAGAACCGGCACCGGCTGCCGGCGCAATCGCTCCGCCAAAGCCGCAGCAGAAATACCGCTTGGTTTCACTCTTACGAGCCAAGTCGGCAGCTCTTCACCGGGCATTGAGCCTCCGCCCACCGTAGATTTTCCGCAAACTACGCTGACCATAAGCTTTTCTCCGATTAACGCCGTAAGACCAGCCGCTATTTGGCCGGCCTTGGCCTGCAGCTCTTCCTGAGAGGCCGTAATCATGCGCAGGGTAGGAATGCTTAACAGCGCTTGCTTTGGATCTAAGTACTCCCTTAAAGTAATCTCTAAAGCGGCGAGGGTAAGTTTATCGATGCGTAAAGCCCGGTTTAAGGGGTTTTGCTTCATTTTATCGATGTATCGTTTTTTTCCGACAATTATCCCGGCCTGGGGGCCGCCCAAAAGCTTATCCCCGCTGAAAGTAACTACGTCGACGCCGGCCCGGATGCTGTCTCCCACCACTGGTTCCGCCGGCAGACCCCAAGGCTTTAGATCAATGAGCAGACCGCTGCCCAAATCCTCGACTACCGGGAGCCCGCTGGCCTGACCCAGTTTAACCAGTTCCGCTAAAGACGTCTCCTGGGTGAAGCCGATTATGCGGTAATTACTGGTGTGTACCTTGAGCAATATCGCGGTTTTGTCGTTTATGGCCCGGGCAAAGTCGGTCGGGTAGGTTTTATTGGTTGTCCCCACTTCGCGGAGCACGGCCCCGCTCTGGGTCATAACATCGGGCACCCGAAAAGCGCCCCCGATTTCTACCAATTGGCCGCGGGAAACGATAACTTCCCGCTCCCGGGCTAACGTATTCAGCACCAAGAGTACGGCGGCCGCGTTATTATTCACGACTAGGCTGGCTTCGGCCCCGGTCAGCATCTGCAGCAGTTCATCCGTATGCTGGTAACGGGAACCCCGGCTCCCGTCAAGCAAATCCAACTCTAGATTACTGTAATTACTGCCGATTTGCTGCAGGGCGGTTTGGGCGGAATCGCTCAAGCGGGCCCGTCCTAAATTGGTGTGTAGAATTACCCCGGTGGCATTAATCACGGAACGTAGGCTCACCCGAGTCTTAAGCTCAATCAGGCGGACCGCCTCTTCCACCACCTTTTGCCGGATGGTGTCGCGGTCAAAGTATTGCTTCGGTGGGTTTTCAGCGCCGGCCGGCTGGGCCAAAACCCCGCGCCAATTATCCAGCGCTTCCCGGACCAGCCCGGTTATCAGTTCCCGGGAGTATTTACTTAAAAAAGTCTGGATTGGCGGCTGCCGCAGCACGACATCCACGGCCGGTAGCAGACGCAGCGATCCATCTTGCAGACCGGCAACCGGACTAACCGAATCGAGGTCTTGGTCCAACTTTTCCAATTCTTCAGCCCCTTAACTTAATTAGCTTGTATAGATTGGCGGATCTAGCCTCTTTCTTACTACTCTATTTTAACCCTATTCTAACAAAATTCAGACTCAGTAGCCAGACTCCGCCATCGAATCCACCATTTTAGCCCAGATATTCAGGCTCAGTTGCCGGACTTTACTAACCACCCATGCCTATAAGACACAACCACCATTGAAAATAAGGTTTGCCGAGTATCAAAGTCTAATTCGCTTGTTAATTCTAATAATTGAAGCGAAGCAAAAGGAAGCAAAAAGAACGTCCCCTTGCTTCCACCAGCGAATCAATCGTTCTCCCTTGCTTCCTACTAACGATACGACCGTTTATAACTAGATTCAAACTTAGTGGCCAAAATCCACCAGCGAATCAATCGTTCTCCAGGCCAGACAGGCTAAGAGAATAATCCCGGCCAGGCCAAAAAGAGGATAAACTATGTGCACCAGTCGGGCAAAACCTAACGGGGCCAGAGGCAGCGCCAGGATTAAAATCAGCAGCAAGGTTGTATTATAGGATCGTTTTAACCAGTGCTGAACCCGGACGGTCAGCGCGTAAGCGCAAGCCACCCCGGTGGTCAGGATGCCCATTCCCAAAACCAGGGTATAGACGAGGCCGATCCCGGGATGAACCTGGCCGGCCAGAAAGAGCATCGGCACCTGGTACCCGGTCACGGCCGGCCAATTGTCCGCCAACACGGCCACGATAATCCCGGCAAAGACCCCCAGTCCCAAACCGCCCCAGATTCCGGCCCAACTCAGTTTAGGGTGCAGATCAACCGCGCCCAATGAGGTCAGCACGGCCAATCCCAAAATCAGGTTATAAGCAACGTAAAGCAGACTCGCCAAAAACCAGGACTGGGTAATTGGCTCGGCATACAGTGATGCTGCCTCCGACGACCCGGCAAACGAAAACCCCGGACTGAGCATGATCAGTCCCCCGACAATTAAAACCAGGATAAACTTGGCCGGCATCAGGATAGTATTCAGCCAAAAGACTCCCTGCACCTTAGAAAGCAACACTAAACCGATGCCAAAGCTTAGCAAGGCCACGCCTATTTGGAAAGACCCGCCCAGGTGTTCTGCAAAAACCGCTCCGGCCGCTGACATCATAATTCCCAGAGTACCCAGCAAAAAGAAACTGATTAGCCCATCAAAAACCTGAGCCGCCCGGGAACCTAACAGACATTTTAAAAAACTGCCGTAATCCGCGCTGCGATAAACCCGGCTGAGGTGCAGGGCAGCCCAGCCAAAAACCGCGAATAAGACGGTAGTTAAGATAAGGGCCGGGATATGGCCGGATCTTAGATTAACAAAAAACTGCATCAATTCCTGACCGGAAGTAAACCCCGCACCCACGATGGCCCCGGCATAGCTGAAAGCCACCTTGGGAATTATGGCGCTGCCAGCCCTTGACTTCTTTAAGCTCAACTGATCCCCCCCTCGTTTCAGTATATTGTTATGCCTGGCCTGCAGATTCTTGAACCGCCAATTGAATAAATCCAAAAATGTATTTGCCTGGTCCATCTGGGCAAAAATAAAGAAGATTAACCCGACTCAGTTCAGATAACTGTTGTTAATATTTGGGAAATGGCGTAATATTTACTTAAGTCCAATTTGGAATTGGGAGGCAATATGAAGCATCCTTTCAACACCGACACCAAAATTCATCTGGAGGACCCGTTAGGTTTAAGCCAAATGACGAATGCCTTATCCCGGCAATTTGAACACTTGAATCCGGGTTGGCAAAGACCCGCTCTCATCGTCTGCATCGGGACAGACAGATCGACTGGAGACAGTTTAGGCCCCTTGGTAGGCACCCGGCTGCAAAACCTGGAACGGGGCCTTTTCCGGGTTTACGGCACCTTGGAAAAACCCGTGCACGCTAATAACCTGGCGGAAATTATGGATTCCATCACACGGCAAAACACTATTCCCTTTATTTTGGCGGTTGACGCTTGTTTGGGAAAAGCGGAAAGCGTTGGGTATATATCCGTAAAACCGGGGCCTCTGTACCCGGGATCGGGTGTAAATAAGCGCTTGCCTCCGATAGGTGATATGAGTATCTCGGGCATAGTCAATGTGGGCGGCTACCTGGAATTTATGGTGCTGCAAAATACTCGACTTAGTTTAGTCATGAAAATGGCCAAATTGATCGCGCAAAGCATTTACTTTGCGGCTTGCCACTGCACGCGGCTTAGAGCGGCCAGTTTCCCGGTTAATCCTGAATGGTTTTTGCCCGAGACAGCGGTCGCCGCCAGCACTGCCCGACAATTAGAAAGCAATTTAGGTTAAACGGCACAGCACCTTTTGACAGCAGTTAATAAACCGGTCTAAAATATCCCATAAAGGATTAAAGGATTCGCGCCTGAATGGGGGAATGAATTTGCGCCTTGCTTACTTTGACTGTTTTGGAGGAATAAGTGGGGATATGTGCCTGGGGGCGCTGGTGAGTGCCGGCGTTGATCCTAAACGTTTGGAAGCTGCCCTTGAAAAAGCGGGATTTACCGAATTTAAGCTCAGTGCCCAAAAAGTGCACAGAAAAGGCCTGGCCGCTACGCAGATCAGAATTGAATTTACCGAAACGGCTCCTCCCTTCCGTCATTTAGGGGATATTGAAGCCCTGATTGAGAGAAGCACCCTTTCGGAATGGGTTAAAAGCCAAGCCCTAATGGTTTTCCGGCGGTTAGCCCAAGCCGAGGCCCGCGTACACAACCAGCCTCTAAACAAGGTTCACTTCCACGAGGTCGGGGCACTAGACGCGATCATCGATATTATTGGAACCCTCCTCGGGCTGGAAATACTGGGCATTGAGCAGATTTACGCCTCAGCCCTTCCTTTTGGCCGGGGCCCAATTATTTGCCAGCACGGCATTCTCCCGAATCCGGCTCCGGCCACCTTGGAACTGTGTCGCGGCATCCCCATGTTTGATACTGGAATCGAAGGAGAATTGGTAACCCCTACCGGGGCAGCGTTGATTACGACGCTCGCCACTCAATTCAACCGGCTTCCTCAGCTGCGGATTGAGCGGATTGGGTACGGGGCTGGCAGCAAAACAATGGATTATCCCAACATCCTCCGTTTGTGGATTGGCGATTTGGAGGTCAGCGATAATCATGGCCAATTGGCCGCAGACCTCCATGGACTCTTGCCCGACCTCCTAAACACCCTGCCCCAAGTCCCGGAAAGCTCCAGCGCTGCCAATCCGGCTACCAATGGCTCGGCGTCAGTTGATTCGGATCCCCCGAATCAGCCGGATCCGAAAAACTGGCAGCTGGAAAACATCTATATCCTCGAGTGTACCCTGGACGATATGAATCCCGAGTGGTTCACTTATCTGCGTAAGCGCCTGGAAGACGCGGGAGCCTTGGAAATAATCTGCCGCCAGGTCCAGATGAAGAAAAATCGTCCCGGGATTGAGTTGGGTGTTTTAGCCGCAACTGCCTCCATCCCGCAAATTGTCCCGATTATTTTAGGGGAAAGCACCAGCCTGGGGCTTAGGATACGGCGGGAGCAGCGGCTGTGTTTGTCGCGCGAGATCACCGAACTGGAGACCCCGCTGGGACCGGTTAAAGTGAAATGGTCCTGGGCGCCAACGGTTCAAGGAGGGTGGTATAAGCGGGGAAAACCCGAGTTTGAATCGTGCCGGCAGCTGGCCGAAAAACTAAAGCTCCCCCTTCCTAAGGTTTCCGCTTACCTAAACAGCTATATAGCCTCTGCCGATCTTGAGCCAGAACCTAAAAGCTTACTTTAGACTGCGCCCATGCCAGGCGCACCACGAAAAACGGCGGCTTTGTTTGTTATTACAAAACCGCCGTTTGGCAATCTGCCACCGCTAAATTTATTTGTCTATTTCCTATGCGCTCCAAGATTAGATCCCCTGCGCAAATGTTCCACGTGGAACATTCCCTTTATTAGGATATACCCATTTCGAATCCGGGTCGCTGGCACCATGCGTGCATATCAGCAATCATTTCTTTTTGCGAAGCCGATATCGCATATACTTCCCGCCGCCTTCTTTGATGAGCATTCCGTTTTCGGCCATCTCGCGCAGAATCAGAATAGCGCTTGCCTGCGATATGTTCAGTGCGATTTCCACATCCTTGCGCACGATATAATCTCGTGTGTCGAACAGATGCGTGACGATACTTTCCCGTTCTTCCCTGGGCGCGACAAAGCAAACCGGCGTGTTTTGCGGCTGGTTATACAGCCTGCTTTCGCCTGTGTAATTGGTGTTAGGCAGGGTGATCTTGAAAGCGTTGTCAGATACCTCGATCTGTGGCTTAATCAGATATTCATCATAAGATTCGTTAATTTTCAGCATCCCTGTCCCGTATGCCTCAATCAGCCTCAGCCGATAGAACACATTGGCAAGATGCTGGTTGCGAAGCACCGACACGCCAAGCATAATATCGTCAAGAGATATGCCCCTGACAAGCCCACCGATGGTGACGAATTCAATGCGGTCATCAAAAATGCTGATCAGAGTCGGGCTACTGAAAGAATAATCCCTGTGAACAATGGCATTCAGCAGCGCCTCACGCACGGCTTCCTGCGGATAATCGCGCGTGTCTATGCGGTCAAGTCCGCTAAATTCAGCGCGAGTGCGATTGATTCCATCTATATACGAATACGCCTCCTCAAGCTGTTCGAGAAGGGAACCGGTGAGCTCTCTGCGGTCACGGAACACACTCTTTTTGCTACCTTCAAACACTGCAAGCTTGGTTGTATGTGTACACTGCCCGGATAAAAGCAGCGCAAGATTTGTATAAGTCCCGTCTTCGCCGGTCAGTTTCAGCGACCGCTTCTGCACATTCCCAAATTCCACGTTTCTTTTCTTGAAAAACGCACTCGTTTTCTCAAAGGAGAGCTGCTGATTGAGGGACCGGGCATCCTCGTAATTGTCGCCGCTCGTCTCTCTGATCATTTTAAGAATAGCTGTTTCCGTTGCCGGAACGGTAGACGCACCCTGCCGAACAAATACGCCTTCTGGACGAACGCCTTTGCCTGCGAGATAATACGGTCTTGCCGTTCCGCGCTGGACGCTGATGACAACAACCGATTTTCCGTCGACTTCATCAACAGAATACTCAGTAAACAGAGTCACATCCGGGCGTACCGCGTCGCGGATAGCATTGGATGCCCTCAGCATGACAGTATCAATATCGTCGACACCATAGACGCTTCCGTCATCGCTAACACCGATGAGCACCTTTCCTCCGGCTGTATTCGCAAATGCAACCACGGTGTTCTTTATATCCTCAACATATTCTCTTTTGAATTCGATGGCCCTGTTTTCAATAAGCATTGATACCCCTCCAACAGCTTACTAATACCCGCTAATAATTATTATAACCACAATGAGAAGAAAATCAATGAGATTTAACCTAATTATTTGAAACTTTTTCATCTTTGCCAGAGTCTGGGATTACCCGCTTATTGTGTCTCCTACTCGCATAAATCTATGGATAAGCTATATGAATCGTCCGTCCTATTAAATTGCGCCCATGCTCTGGACGTATCACCACAAAGGGGAATGTTCCACGTGGAACATTCCCCTTTTCTAAGGCTTGTCCGGTATTATAAATAGCGTGGGCAAATGTTCCACGTGGAACATTTGCCCAGCAGTTTGGCTTTTTATTTATATGTTCCTCTGAACGGCCTATTTAAACGGTCTGTTCGCTAGGCGGAACGCCACCAGCCTAATCCACCTTGTTCCCGCCTAAAACCTCATCTATCCG
Organism: uncultured Syntrophomonadaceae bacterium; assembly: GCA_964464665.1. Taxonomy (GTDB): domain Bacteria; phylum Bacillota; class Ch66; order Ch66; family Ch109; genus CAYXHK01. The sequence continues at coordinate 3,460 of CAYXHK010000006.1, read as the reverse complement.
TTCCAGGTCCTGCAGCCCGTAAAACTGGATTTCGATAGTACCGGCTCCTTGGCCGCTCCATTTTACTTTAACCTTGGTGCCTACCTTTTCCCTTAGCCGCTCTTCCCAATAATCGGTATCCGGGTTGACCGGCTTAGCCTTGGCCTCAGTCGGGGCTGGTCCTGGAGTGAATTTAAATTTAATCGTACCCGGGGGTCTTTCTGCGGCAGGAGGGTTTGATCCGT
>CAYXHK010000006.1:0-3136 GCA_964464665.1 uncultured Syntrophomonadaceae bacterium | reverse complement strand
AATTTAAATTTAATCGTACCCGGGGGTCTTTCTGCGGCAGGAGGGTTTGATCCGTTTGATCCATCTGATTCGTTTAATTGGTTTATTCCGTCCGATTCGTTTAATCCATTTAATTCGTTTGACTCATTTAATAATTCATTTGACTCATTTAATAATTCATTTGACTCGTTTGGCTCGTTTAATCCTTCCAATTCTTTTAGCTTGGCTTCAGCGGCCCCTCGGACTAACTGCTCCGCTTCCCGCACGGATAAGCGTTTTTCAGCGATAGTCTGGCCCAGTTGGTCCCGTTCCTCAACATCGGTTACCCCCAACAAGACCTTGGCGTGACCAGTGGTCAGGGCTCCCTGCCGCACCTTCTGCTTTAATTCCTCTGATAAACCTAACAGCCGAAGGGCGTTGGCAATGTAGGGCCGACTTTTGCCCATCCGCTTGGCTAAACCTTCCTGGGTAAAAGCATATCCCTGCAATAATTCCCGATACGCCTCCGCCTCTTCCAGCGGATTTAAGTCCTCGCGCTGTAAATTCTCGACCAGGGAAATCTCCCGGGCTTCCGCTTCGCTGATATGCTTGACTACCGCGGGGATCTTCTTTAAGCCTAAAAGCAAAGCAGCGCGCCAGCGCCTCTCCCCGGCAATCAACTGGTAATTTCCGCCTTCGATTGGTCGGACAATTATCGGTTGTACCACGCCATGCTCGCGGATCGAGGCGGCCAACTCGGCTAATTTGTCATCCTCAAAAATCTTGCGCGGTTGATTGGGATTGGCCTCAATCAGCGAAATTTTAATGTCATTGACTGCTTCCTGTTCCTTGGTCGCTCCCGGCAGCAGCGCCTCCAGACCGCGGCCCAGGCCCCGTTTAATCATTAGCGATCACCTCCTTGGCCAACTCGACATACATCTCCGCCCCCTTGGAACGGTTATCATACATTATAATGGGCTGACCATGACTTGGTGCTTCGCTGAGACGCACATTCCGGGGAATAATGCTTTTAAAAACCTTATCTTTAAAAAATTCCTTAACTTCTTCTACCACCTGCATACTTAAATTAGTCCGGCCATCATACATGGTTATCAGGACACCTTCTAAATCCAGCTCGGGATTTAAGTGTTTACGGACGATCTGAATCGTATGCATTAATTGTCCTAAACCCTCTAGAGCGTAGTATTCGCTTTGAATAGGAATCAAGAGCCGATCAGAGGCAGCTAAGGCATTTAAGGTGAGTAAACCTAAAGACGGCGGACAATCAATCAAAATGAAGTCGTATTCGTCTTTAACTTTTTCCAGGGCTTTTTTCAGTTTGATCTCGCGGGCAATCAGCGCTACCAGTTCTATTTCCGCTCCCGCGAGCTGCAGGGTAGCCGGAACCACAAACAGATTATCTACGTCCGTTTTGACAATTACCTCTTGAATGCCTACGCCATTAATCAAAACATCATAGATGCAATGTTCCAGACCGGTGCGGTTGATGCCCAGCCCACTGGTAGCATTCCCCTGCGGATCAATATCAACAATCAATACCCGCTTGCCCTCTTGTGCCAGACAAGCGCCTAAGTTTACTGCGGTGGTAGTTTTACCTACCCCTCCCTTTTGATTAGTTACAGCGATTACTTTACCCATCTTTTAACCCCGCCTCCCTGCAAAACCGTGCCTTGGCTTCCGAATCGGCCTTATCTGGCTTAACTTCCGTATTGGCTTATCTGGCTTATCTACTCAAGCTAATTCGCCTGATATGATTAAAATCCTTCCTCTTTAACGGGTTGCTTTGCTAATTAATGGCCTTTTATGGGGTATGCCCACTCTCCGGGGATACCGATCCGGGGTAACTTCAGTTTTGCGGATGCTGACCAAGCACCTTCCCGGCAGCAGCCGGTGAGAAATCCGCCGTACATCTTCAATTTGTCCGCCTAACTCCTTAATCCCTTCGGCGGCTTCGGTCGCTTCCGCATTTCCTTCCGGCCCTTTTGGCGCAATCAGGAGTCCGCCAATTTTCAAAAGCGGCAGGCAGTATTCCACCACCTCGGCCAAGTGTCCCACCGCCCGACTGGTCGCATAATCAAAACTGGCTCTAAGGCCCGCCTCCCGGCCTATTTCTTCGGCCCGGCCGGTCAAAGCCTGGATCCCAGACCACTGCAGTTCCTGAATACATCCCTCAATAAAACCGACCTTTTTGCGAATCGCTTCCACCATGGTTATCTCCAACTGCGGCCAAACGACTTTGATGGCTAAGCCCGGAAAACCGGCCCCGGAACCAATGTCGATTAGTTTGCCGGTCGGCCCAATCAGCGAACAAATAGACCAGGCATCCAGGAAATGCTTAATAATTACCTCTTCCTCGGTCTTTAGGGCGGTTAAATTAAAGCGCTCATTCTCCCGCAGCAGGCGCTTAGTCAACCACTCCACCTGAATTGCCCCCGACTCGTCCAAATGAACGCCTAAATCCTGGGCCCCTTGCCTGATCAATTCACGGATCTCAGTCTCCATCCCTTGCTTACCCCTGTTTCTGCTCCCAATTCATCTGGTGATTTGCTGCTATCTTATGGTTTTACCGCTATCTTATATCTTATAGTTTACGGCTTTATGATTTTTTCTGTTCCCAATTTATCTTATAGTTTACTGTTTATGGCTTTACTGTTATCCTATGGTTTACGGCTCAGCTTTTCTACTCTTTCGCTGCTCCAAGTGAATCAGCAAAACCGCCAGATCCGACGGCGAAACCCCGCCAATGCGCCCGGCCTGGCCAATCGTTTCCGGGCGCTTGCTGCTTAATTTCTGTCGGCCAACACTCGATAAACCGTGCACCCCGGCGTAATCTAAATCAACCGGGATTTTTTTCCCTTCCAATTTTAAAAATCTCTCCACATGTTCTTTTTGTTTTTTAATATAACCGGCATATTTAATTTCAATATCCAGCTCTTCGATAATCTCAGCAGCAACTTCCGCGTCGCGGCCCGTAAGCTCCCGCAATTCGTCAAGCAAGATTTCCGGCCGGCGCAAAAGCTCCAGCAGAGTAGTGTTTTGTTTCAGCTCCGTACTGCCTCTTTCCCGCAGCCACTCCTGGAGTTTCAGGTCTTTGGCCGAAGCCGGAGTATTAGAAAGCCACTCCCGCTCCTTTTCTAAGGCCGCCTTCTTGGCTTCA
>CAYXHK010000005.1:21783-22603 GCA_964464665.1 uncultured Syntrophomonadaceae bacterium | reverse complement strand
TCCGCATTGGAATTCAGCATTCCCAACTCGTTGTCAAAAGGGATCCGGCCTAAAACCTTGATATTTTTTTCCTGGCAGAACGTCTCAGCCGGGTTTTCCCCCTCCAGACACTTATTCAGCACCGCCCCGTGCGGCTTTTTAAACAGCTTTACCAATTCCCAGACCATATTCAGGTTATGCACCCCAAATAAAGTCGGTTCAGCCACCAGAATGCAATAGTCGGCATCCTGGATGCTCTCCATTACGATACAGGCGCTGCCGGGAGGACAGTCAATAAATACGGGCCGGTCGGATTCCCGCTGGTTCCCCCCCAACAGTTTTTTTATGATCGGGATACCCGAAGCCTCGCCGGGGTTCATCATTCCGGTGCAGACCTTTACCTGCTCGGAGGTACCGATTTGGACTTTGCCAATAAACCTTTCCTTCTCAGTAAGGGCTTTTTCTGGGCAGAGAAGGACACAGCCGCCGCAGGAATGGCAGATTTCTTCAAAAATAATCAACTTATCTTTGATATAGGCCAAGGCATTGAAGTTACAAAAATCAACACACTGGCGGCATCCGCTACAAAGCGAATCGTCTACCTGGGGAATTTTGACCGCGATTTCTGCCTCCTCTATACCCTCCGGCTTAAAAAACAGATGCCCGTTCGGCTCTTCCACATCGCAGTCGATATAGGTTGCTATCTTCGCTGCCGCAGCCAAGTTAACGGATATAAGCGTTTTTCCGGTACCACCCTTGCCGCTCAGCACAGCCACCTTCATCTTAATTGCCTCCGCGGCCGTGAAACCCGGCATGTATCTCTTCAAGCAAAGAAAGTTTC
>CAYXHK010000005.1:17600-21747 GCA_964464665.1 uncultured Syntrophomonadaceae bacterium | reverse complement strand
GCTGGGGCATCGATAGTCTTATATAGTTTAATCCCGGCGGCATTGAGCACTTCAGCTGCATTCTCACCGCAGCGAGGGGTCAAAAGCGCACCCACCTTGCTGTCAACCACGGTCTGGGCTGCCTTGATCCCGGCCCCACCGGTACTCGCGACAGCACTGTTGTCGAGAAATAAGCCTTCTTTATTGTCCGTATCATAGATGAGAAAATAAGGGGCACGTCCAAAAGATACGCATACTGGTGAATTTAGATTTTTTTCATCTACCGGGACTGCTATTTTCATGAAAGATCCTCCGTTCTGTTTATGCTTTTTTACCGCTTATGTTTTATTATCGTGCTTCCCTTTGCCGACAAAACCTTTTCCGTGACCATGCCGATGACAGCCGCGTCCGCAGCCGTTTCCATTTCCCGAACCGTCACAGAGACGGTATTCGCCCCCCTCAATCAGCAACACCTTGCCGTTTACCAAGGATTCCGCCAACTTTTTACGCGCTTCGACATAAATACCCTGGATCGTGGTGCGGGCGACATTCATCTGACCGGCGCACTCTTCCTGCGTGAATCCGATAAGGTCGATCAGTCGTATCGTTTCATACTCGTCAACCGTCATCCGCACATAATTCTGCTCATCCGCCCGGTCGTCAAGCGGCCCAAACCGGTTGCTTTCGGGAAGTGAGCATATTTTTCTCCATTTCATCGGCCTTGGCATAATCTGATCACCCCACTTCTATACAGAGGCAACCAGCGAGTGTCATTTGATAACACTCGCTGGTTATCCCGCTGGTTATGCCTTTTTTAATCCCGCTATTGCCTTTGCGGTTTCCTTTGATAGTTACTTTTAATAGTTAACCGTTATTGCTACATTTAGTTGATCTTGTTGGTTGCCTCTTGTGTTAACTTCGTCGGTTGCCCTTGGTGGCTGGCGTTGCCCGTTTCACCATATAAACCACAGCAAGCAAAGGGGCGTTTATCACTTCTGACGCTGCCTGCGTCGGTTGCCTTAGCTGGTTACCCGCTTTTACCTTTTTAGTTACCACCGCAAGCAAACCTCGCATCACATTACACATCCCCTAATTGCTTATTGATGGCGTCGAGCTGGCTTTGCAGGATCTCTTTTTGTTCCATCAGCAGCTCTTTCGACGTCCCGAAGGGAATTTGGTTAACCGCCATATTTCGGGCAGAACCTTGACCAAAACCACTGCCTGAGCCTCTGCCTCGGCCTCGGCCTCGGCCCAGATCAAATCCTAGACCGCCACCGCCGCGCCGGCAGGCAAACCCGGCCCCCCTTTCCACACCGGCATCAGATTTTCCGGCACGGACTCCACCACAAAGGCCTAATCCTCTGCCAGTCATTGACCCGGTACCCATTGGGCCGGTTCCATCTCTTCTCGGCATAAGATTCACCTCCTCATGATTTATGACATATGTCATTTATAATTATATTATACCTTGATTAAGGCATATGTCAATAACCTTTTGAACAAAAAGTGTATCTTATAAAAAAATAACCGTCAGCCATTAGAACATCCCTTGACTGACGGTCAGTATTTTGCATAATAATTGTCGGAGAAATCAAGGTGTTCGAATCCAGGAACGCCCTGTTTTTTAACTGGAACTGACGATCAGAATGATAGATCAGCATGATAATGGTAATCCCTGAGGGATTTCGAACTTAAGTAACTATTAGACGACCCGAAAACCAGTCATTAGCATTAATCCTAAATCCCGGGTAAATCAGCTTCAGCTGTCCGGGGCTGGATTGCCATTAGCAGTTCCTGTAAATCGGTTTCGGAAAACAAATAGACTTCATTGCAAAAATGACAGCGAACCTCGGCCTCTCCCTGTTCCTGTAAAATCTCCTCCAGCTCCTTCGATCCCAGGGAGATCAAGATATCCTTCAACCGTTCCCGGGAACAGGGACACTTATAAGCGACTTTTTGCCGGTCCAGGACTTTTACCTCCACCTCCGGCCCGAGCACTTCATTTAGGATTTCTTCCGGGGAAAGCCCGGCCGTAAATAAATTGGTGACCGGTACTGCCTGGCTGATCCGTTCTTCCAGATAGGCAATCGTCGATTCCTCCGCGCCCGGCATTACCTGAAGAATATAACCCCCGGACGCCAGTACTTTACCGCCCGTGTCGACTAATACGCCCAAGGCCGTCACTGCCGGGATCTGTTCCGAAGCCGCCAGATAGTAAGTAATATCCTCCGCAATCTCACCCGAAACCAAAGGCACACTGCCCACGTAAGGTTCCTTCATCCCCAGGTCTTTGCTGACGTAAAGTGTGCCGTTACAGCCTACAGCCCCGCCAACATCCAATTTCCCGGAGCGCGACGGCATTAAGACCTGCGGTTCCTGAACATAGCCGCGAACCCCGCCGGCCGCATCGGCCGACACCACGATCGCCCCCAGCGGTCCGTCCCCCATGACCCGAATGGTTAAGGCGTTATCCCCTTTTAGATCAAGAGCCAAAAGCAGCCCGGCCGTAAGCGTGCGGCCCAGGGCTGCAGTCGCCGTCGGCCAAGTTTCGTGCCGTTGCCGGGCTTCTTCCGCCAGGCCGGTAGTCCGGCCGGCAAAGGCGCGGATCTGACCGCCCAGGGCGACAGCCCGCACCAGATAGTCATCTGAGTTTTGCTGCGCTTCAAGATTAAACATATACTTCGGCCTTTCCCCTATTACTGATTAAATACTACTGATTGATTTCCTTTAACAGATTGGCCATTTCGATGGCCGTAACCGCGGCGTCCCAGCCCTTATTCCCGGCCTTGGTGCCGGCCCGCTCAATCGCCTGTTCAATCGTGTCTGCGGTAATCACCCCGTAGACAACCGGTTTGGCCGATTGTAGAGTAACTTGGGCCACGCCCTTGGTAACCTCAGCTGCCACGTATTCAAAATGGGGGGTTGCGCCCCGGATGACCGCGCCCAGACAAATAACCGCATCATAATTTTTGGCCGCTAATTTTTGCGCTGCCAAAGGGATTTCAAAAGCGCCCGGCACCCAGACGATGTCGATATTATCCTCGTCTGCGCCGTGCCGGGTAAGCGCGTCTATACAGCCAGTCAACAGTTTTCCGGTAATAAATTCGTTAAACCGGGCCACCACCAAACCAAACTTTAAACCTTCCGCTAATAACTTGCCTTCATAAATTTTGGCCAACTTGAAACCCTCCTGTTAATTCGTTTGTTATTTAATATACAACACCCATGTATGCAACGCCCATTTACATCGATGCCAGCAGATGCCCCAGTTTTTCTTTCTTAGTCCTTAGATAACGCTGATTGTCTTTCTGGGGATCGATTTCGATCGGCACCCGCTCCACAATTTTTAAATCATGCCCCTCTAAACCCGCTACTTTCCGCGGATTGTTGGTCATCAGGCGCATCCGCCGGACCCCCAAATCAACCAAGATCTGCGCGCCAATCCCGTAATCTCGCAGATCTGCGGGAAACCCTAAAGCCTCGTTGGCCTCAACCGTATCTTTGCCCTGTTCCTGAAGTTTGTAAGCCCGAATCTTGTTTAAAAGCCCGATTCCCCGGCCCTCCTGCCGCATATACAGGAGCACTCCGGCACCCTCTCGCTCAATCATGGCCAGAGCTCTGGCTAATTGATCCCCGCAGTCGCAGCGCCGGGAATGGAAAACATCCCCGGTCAGGCATTCGGAATGAACCCGCACCAGCACCGAATCCAGGCTGGCAATGTCGCCCTTGACCATGGCAATGTGACACTGCTTATCCAGCATACTTTCGTAGGCCACGGCCGTAAAGTCCCCGTACCAACTCGGCATGCGCACGCTTTCCACTCGCTGCACCAGTTTCTCGTAGCGCCGGCGATAATTAATCAGATCCGCAATCGTGGCAATCTTCAGGCCGTGTTCGACCGCGAATTGTTTCAATTGCGGGAGCCGGGCCATGGTTCCGTCTTCATTCATAATCTCACAGATAACCCCAGCAGGATAAAGTCCGGCTAACTTAGCCAGGTCTACGCAGGCTTCGGTATGTCCCGCCCGGCGCAGCACTCCCCCCTCTTTGTAGCGGAGCGGGAAAACATGTCCGGGCCGGCGGATGTCTTTGGGCCGGGTACCCGATTCCAAGACCTTTTTAATCGTCTGCGCCCGCTCGTAGGCGGAAATCCCGGTGGTCGTATCCA
>CAYXHK010000005.1:4052-17590 GCA_964464665.1 uncultured Syntrophomonadaceae bacterium | reverse complement strand
ATCGCTGCTTTGACTGACCATAGCCTGGATGTCGAGTTCATCCAGCCGTTCCCCGATGATCGGCATGCAAATCAAACCGCGGCCATGCGTAGCCATGAAGTTGATGGCTTCCGGGGTGGCCATTTCCGCGGCCATCAGCAGGTCGCCCTCATTCTCCCGGTCCTCGTCATCCACCACGATAATCATTTTGCCTTCTTTAATGTCCTGGATCGCTTCCTGAATCGTGTTCAAGCTCATTTAAACGCCTCCTTCACCAAACTTTGATGCTTAAAAATCCGCGACCTTAACCTGTTCTTAAATTATTCTTAATACCCTCGATACTTAATCTACGATGTTATGCTCATCCGTCTTAGATATTAAACTCTTAAATGCTTACCCTTCATTGCTTTAAAAGCTATGATGCTCAACGCTACCTAAAGTCTACGATGCTGCCTAATTCCTTGCTTAAATTCTACATAAAGCCATTCTTCGTCAAGAAATCCATGGTTAAACCGCTTTCAGAACCCCGTGTACTCAAAGATGCGGGGGATTGCGGCTCTTTCCCGTTTCCGAAGGCCGGCCGCAGCAAGCGTTCCACATATTTGCCAATGATATCGGCTTCCAGATTTACCGTGTCTCCTACCTTTTTAAATCCTAAAGTGGTTAATCCCCTCGTGTGGGGAATCAGTGAAATCGTAAAACTCTCGTCTTTTACCTCTACCACCGTCAGACTGATCCCATCAATCGCCACTGAACCCTTTTCCAGAATATACTTGAGCACTGCAGCCGGGGCCCCGATTTCCAAGACCGTGGCAATATCCTGTCTTTCTTCCCGCAGCAGGCGCCCAACTCCATCAATGTGGCCGCTGACGATATGCCCTCCCAAACGGTCGCTTAGGCGCAGGGCTCTTTCCAGATTCACCCTGGCCCCCGGCACCAATTGCTCCAGGTTAGTTTTTCTAAGGGTCTCCGCCATAATATCGACCACAAAAGTGGTGGCGGAAAATTCCGTTACCGTCAGACATACACCATTGACCGCGATGCTGTCCCCTAGCTGCACTCCTTTCAGCACCACTTCTGCGTTTATAGCCAGTTGAGCGGAACGGGAACCGCGTTTCAGGCTATGCACCCGCCCCAGTTCTTCGACCAATCCGGTGAACAGTTTAGATCACACCCTTACTTTTTAATGTAACCGGTCAACATTATATCTTCTCCAATGGGAGCTGCTTTAAGCCTTTCCAGCAGCCAGGCCTCATCCATCCGGGCTTGGCCGGTGCCGGCGACCATGCTTGGAGCGTCTTTGCCGCCCACAATCTTGGGGGCCAGGAAAGTCAGCACCTTGTCCACAATACCCGCCTCGAGCGCCGAAGCATTTAAGGTAGCCCCGCCTTCCAGCAGGATGCTGCAAATCTCCCGGCGGCCAAGTTCAGCCATTAAGGCGTTTAAATCCACCTGGCCAGCCGGACCGTCTAAAAACAGCACCTCGACTCCCTTATCTTCCAGGCGCCGCTTTCTCTCCGGTGAAGCCTGGGTCGTGGTGGCTACCAGGGTTTTGGCGGCCGAATCGGGGTTAATCACCCGGGCATGTAAAGGCAAGCGAAGCTGACTGTCTACGACTATCCGCAGCGGGTCTTTGCCCGGCTTTCCGGCCGGGAGCCGCGTCGTAAGCTGCGGGTCATCCGTTAAAACCGTGCCGATCCCTACCATGATGGCGTCAGAAAAGTCGCGCTGCCGATGCACCTCGGCCCGCGCCTCCTCGCCGGTAACCCAAAAAGCATGGCCGGTTCGGGTAGCGGTCTTACCATCCCAGGTCACGGCGCTTTTCATGGTTACAAAAGGGAGACCAGTGCTGATATATTTAAGGAAAACCTCATTAAGTTCGCGGGCCTCGGCTTCCAGGATTCCGCATTCCACCTGAATCCCGGCATCCGCCATACGCTGCAGCCCTTTGCCGGCCACAGCCGGGTTGGGGTCAACCATGGCCGCGACCACCCGGCCGATTTTCGCCTTAATCACCGCTTGGCAGCAAGGCGGAGTCCGGCCAAAATGCGCGCACGGTTCAAGAGTTACGTAAAGAGTCGCCCCTTCCGCTGCCGCGCCCGCCTGCTCCAGGGCGTGAATTTCCGCGTGCGGCGTTCCCGCTTGATGGTGAAAACCCTCGCCAATAATCTGACCGTCCTTAACCACTACGGCGCCAACCAGCGGATTGGGACTGGTGCGGCCTCTGGCCTGAGCCGCTAATTGCAAAGCGTATTTAAGATAAAACTGGTCTTTTTCCGATTGACTAAGCAAACCGTCTTTGACCTCCTGTTAAGCTATAAATTCTGTCCGACCATAACCAATTTTTGACTACAATATATGCCGGACTATAAACAACTCCTATCTATAAACTGCTCCAGGCAAGAAAGCCAACAAAACCTTTTCCGGGAATGGATATTGCGCTCGATGGATTAAAAGGGATTTAAAGCGATGAAAAAACTAAACCCCGAGATTTGGACTCGGGGAAAAGAAACGCTAACTTAAACCAGTGCGGAGCGGGCTGCCTGACTGCCCTGTTCCTCCTGCCCACGTCATGCTTTGACTGTTTATACACCAGCCAAACCAAGCCTGAGCGGCGGGCTCCGATGCTCGTTTAATCATGCAAAAAGCAACCGTAATAAAGGTTTAAAACCTAACTGCGGGAAAGGCAATAGTCAAACAAACCAGCCAATCCCAGTTAAGCTTGGGCACCCCTAATAACAGAACCTCTTGCTTCTTAGCAAATCCTTCTCCCATCCAGACTTTAACTGTCGGCTCTGGAATCTCACCAGATCAACTCGCCGCCTAATGGCTGCAAGGTCGCGGGCTTGCAAAAATCTGCTCACCGCCGGTACGGAATTTCACCAGTCCCTGAAGGATAACTATTAAATTAACTCATTATAACACTAGCCGGAATAAACCGTCAATAAAAGCCAAAATTCACCCGGTTTCTTAAAAGATAAGCAACCTAATACCTAATCCCTAAAAATAGGCCACTGAATCCTAAAACTGTCCCGTTCTCAGCCGCCAGCTTTTTCGCGCAGTGACTTGACTGCCTGCGCCACATCGGGCGCCTGAAAGATTGCCGAACCGGCCACCAAAACATTAGCCCCGGCTTTAACCACCGCCTCGACCGTATCCAGGTTCACGCCCCCATCCACCTGTAAATCAGTGGCCAGTCCCCGCTCCTGGATCATTTGCCTGAGCAGGGCGATCTTCGGCAGCACCTCGGGGATAAAACGCTGTCCCCCAAAACCGGGATTAACCGTCATTATAAGGACTAAATCCAATTCCGAAAGCACATATTCCAAGCATCCCAAGGGCGTAGCCGGGTTTAAGGCCACGCCGACTTGCACCCCCAGTTCTTTTATCTGCTGAATAGAACGGTGCAGATGCGGGCAAGCCTCCGCGTGGATCGTAATCAGGTCAGCCCCGGCCTTTACGAAAGCCTCCACATAACGTTCTGGCTGCTCAATCATCAGATGCGCATCAAAAAAAAGCCCCGAGTGCGGACGAAGCGCGCTTACCACCAAAGGGCCAAAAGTCAGATTCGGCACGAAATGCCCGTCCATTACATCCAGATGCAGATACTGTGCCCCGGCGTCCTCCACCAGTTTAACCTGTTCCGCCAGTTGACTGAAATCAGCTGATAAAATCGAGGGGGCAATCTTTAACATATGGCACACCTTCCAACAACTAATCTAAGATTATAACTTTTTTAAGATAATAACTTTGATTTTTATTGATATCTCAATATCGGATACCAGAATGTCGTATATCAGAATACCGTATATCTAATATCGTATATCAGAATATCTCACTGTCGTAGTTATAGAGCTTATCAGCAGCATTTTATTTCCGTCAATCTCGCTAGTAACGCTGCTCGTTGGCGATAACCTCCTGTAACAGCGTAAGGTAACTCTGATAGCGCCGATCATCAATCCGTCCTTCCTGCCGGGCCTGCTTCACGACACAGTCGGGTTCGCTCCGGTGCAGGCAGGAGTTAAACCGGCAGCCGCCGATTAATTCATCCATTTCCCGAAAATAACTGCTCAATTCTTCGCGTTTTAAGTTGGGTAGCGTTAAAACGCTGAAACCCGGCGAATCCGCGACCAGTCCACCCGCCTCCAAGGGCAGCAGTTCCACGTAACGGGTCGTGTGTCTCCCCCGGCCTATTTTTTGGCTGACCGTTCCGGTGCGCAAAGCCAGCCCGGGCTGTACCGCGTTTAAGAGTGAAGATTTGCCCACCCCGGAAGGCCCGGCCAGGATTGAGATCTGCCCCTGTAAATACCCTTGCAGCTCGTTGATCCCGGTCCCGTTGCAGGCGCTGGTGGCCACCACCGGATAGCCCGCCTGCCGGTAAAGCTCGACCAAGTCGCACTCTACCGCTTCAGTCACCAGATCCGCTTTATTAAACACAATCAGCGGATCCATCTTTTCCGCTTCGATTAAAATCAAAAGACGGTCCAAAAGACCCAGGTTGGGTTCGGGCTGGGTGAGCGACATAACGATAACTACCTGCTGCACATTCGCTACGGCTGGGCGCAGCAATTCCCGGGTGCGGGGTAAAAGCCGTTCAACTACCCCTTTGCCCGGGGCGGTTTCGCTAACTTCCGCCCGATCGCCCGGCAGTATTTTTTCCCGATTTAACCGCAGCCGGCCGCGAACCTTGCATTCCCAAATCTTTTGGTCAACTTTTACGTAATAGAAACCGGCGTAAGCCCGAACAATAATCCCTTCCCGCATCTTTACCCCTTAATATACGATTTTAATTACGGAATAATAATCATAAATAATCAATAGCAGTCATTAATGATCCTTAATAGTAAAATCTTAATAAGATTTTTCCAGGACAACCGCTCCATCGAGCAGCACTCGGATTTTGGCCGGGCCATAGTACCGCACTGATACATTAACCTCAGCCCCCGACGTATACGATCTGCTATATTCTTCTCGCTTGCCTTTTAAATCCTCCACTTCAATGACCACTTCATGCCGATTACCGTCCGAGGGAACCTGCAGTTGAACTCTGGCGGTGGCCGCGGCTGGCCCCGGGCCTTCGCTGATCACTAAATTCACGGTTGCCCCCGGCGTAACTGAGGAATTGGCGACTGGATCTTGGCGGATAATCTGGCCCACGAAAAACTCATTGCTGTTTTCCTCTGTGACTGAGACTAGTTTTAGACCTTTGCCGGTAATCTCGCTGCGCGCGTCGTCTAACTTGTCGCCTACAAAATCGGGCATGATAATACTTTGCTGCTGGGGACCCAGACTGACCACCAGAGTAACGCCGGTTCCGACCGGATGTTGGGTATCCGCGGCCGGCTGCTGACTGACAATTACGCCTTTAACCGTCAAAGCGTCATAAACCTCATCCACGGAACTGACTTTAAACCCCCGGTTACCCAAGATTATACCCGCTTCCGTCTGACTAAGTCCTTTTACGTTAGGCACAATCTCCAGCTGGGCACCTTGGCTCACGATTAACTCTACATTGCGGCCACGCTTGGCTTTTTCGTCGGGCAGCGGTTTTTGACTGATCACCCGGTCTATTTCCAGTTCCGCATTAAACTGACGGCTGGTAACCACGCCTTCCAGGCCGGCGACCTTTAACTCGCGCAGCGCATCCGCGGTTAGTTTCCCCTGCACGTTGGGCACGTTTACATCGGGTACGATGAGGATCCGCATTCCCAGATAAAACAGACCAGTAAACAGGATAATAAACCCTAAAGCCCAACCATACCAAGGCACCGGGCGCAGCTTCCGTTTTCCCCTGGTCTTCCTTTGCTCCAATTTATCAAAACGCTGAGTCGTCCCATCCCAGTCGCCGTTTTTTTCGAGCGCCGCCGCTCCCTTTATTTCCGGCTGGTCCGACACTGCCGCCGGCAGTTCCGGCAGAATCTCCCCCCGCGCCGCCGCCTGCAGCGCCGTGATCATTTCCCGGGCGGTCTGATACCGCTTCTGGGGGTCTTTGTTTAAGGCCCGCAAAATAACCTGTTCTACAGCTTCCGGGATGGTGGAATCCAACTCGCGCGGGGAAATAATCGGTTCCTGCAGGTGTTTTAGGGCCACCGAGATTGGGCTGTCTCCCTCAAAAGGAACCCGGCCGGTCACCATTTCGTAAAACACTGCCCCAGCGGAGTAAAGGTCTGATGCCACTCCCACGATTTCGCCCCGGGCTTGTTCCGGGGAAAGGTAATGAACGGAGCCCATAATTTTGCCGGGATGGGTCACCGTGGACGCGGCTACCGCGCGGGCAATACCAAAATCGGTTACTTTAACCTTTCCCCGGGAGGTTAGTAAAATGTTATGCGGTTTGATATCCCGGTGGATAATGTTGTTCTCGTGCGCGTGTTCCAAACCGGCGCAAATCTGAATCGCGATCTCAATCGCTTTTTCCGACGCCAGCCGGCCCTCTTGTTTAATCAGCTCTTTCAAGGTGGGGCCATCAATATATTCCATCACGATATAATAGAGTCCGTCCTCACCCTGACCCACATCATAAACACTCACAATGTTGGGATGAGAAAGCTTAGCCACCGCTTGGGCTTCCTGCTTAAACCGGCGGACAAACTCATCGTCATTGACCAGTTCATCCCGCAGCACCTTCACCGTGACCTCCCGGTCCAGCCAAGTACAACGGGCCTTATAAACTTTGGCCATTCCGCCCGTTCCCAGTTTGCTCAAAATTTCATAGCGGCCGGCCAGAATTTTGCCTATCAACTAACCTCACCTCGATAATCCAATTGCGCCAGCACCACGGTTACATTGTCATAACCGCCCCGAGACAGAGCCAAATCAATCAGGCGATCCAGGGCCTGCTGCAAACTGAGCGAACCCTCAACCGCGTCGTAGATCTCCGGCTCAGTCACCAAGGTGGTTAAACCGTCGGTACAAAGCAAAAGGTAGTCCCCCGGGTGAAATATTTCTTCGATTAAATCCAGTTTTACCGTTGCCTCGGTCCCCAATGCCCGGGTTAAAACGTTGCGGTAGGGGTGGTTTGACGCTTCTTCTTCGGAGATGGCTCCCCAGCGCAAAAGTTCTTCTACCACGGAATGATCCGCCGTAAGGCGCCGAATCAGGCCCGGGCGGATTAAATACGCCCGGCTGTCCCCTACGTGCACTAGATGGATACGATTGTGCTGGATCATGGTAGCCGTAAGGGTAGTCCCCATGCCTTGACAACCGGGATGGCTGTTGGCCTGCGCCAGGATTTCCCGGTTCGCCGCCTGCGCCAAACTTTTCAATAAATCCCGAGGATTGGCATAAATCATACCGGCGGTGATTTGGCGGTTAAACACCTGCACCGCCAGCTGACTGGCAATTTCCCCGGCTAAGTGGCCGCCCATCCCATCCGCTACTACCAGCAGTCCCCGGTCCGCACAGATTAAAAAACTGTCTTCATTCTGTTCCCTTACCAGGCCGACTTCGGTCCTCGCCTTGATCTCCATCATGGCCCCCCTTGGACTATAACTTAGACTGTTTAACTATGGATTGTAACTTTTAAATATTTGACTTTATCTTTAAGTTTTAACTTTTACTTTTTGTTTGACTTTAACCCTTGTTGACTTTAACCTTTTAAAGTTTGACTTTGCTTTTTAACCCGGATTTATTTAGCCGGGACCGACCCGCGCAGCTGACCGCAGGCCGCCAGAATTTCTCCGCCGCGTTCTTCCCGGATGGAAACTTCCAGTCCCCGCTCCCGCAAAATCCGGGCAAACAAACGAATCTGTTCCGGGTTCGGCTTCTGGTATGCGCCGCTGGTCGGGTTGGCCGGAATTAAATTAATCAGGGCTGGCATTCCCTTGACTAAAGCGGCCAGTTCTTCTGCCTGCGCCTTGCTGTCGTTAATCCCTTTAAGCAGCAGATACTCGAAAGTCAGGCGGCGTTTGGTAACCTCGAAATACTCGCGGCAAGCCGGCAATAAGTCTTCTAACGGATAACGCCGGTTTAAGGGCACCAACTGATCCCGCAGCCGGTTATTCGGGGCGTGTAAAGAAACCGCGAGACTTACGGGTTTGCCTTCCCGGGCTAAATCCTTAATCTTTGGCGTTACCCCGGAAGTAGAAATTGTAATCCGGCGATAACTGATATCGAGGCCGACCGGATCATGCAGCAGCTCAATGCTTTTTAAAACCTCCGCGTAATTTAAGAGCGGCTCTCCCATGCCCATAAAAACAATGTTCAACCCGGTGTCCGGCTGGGCTGCTTCAGACCGCAGGGCTAAAACCTGCCCTACGATCTCCCCGGCCTCCAGATTCCGGGCAAACCCGGACTGCCCGGTGGCGCAAAAAGGGCAGCCGATCGGGCAGCCGACCTGGGTCGATATACAGCCGGTAAGCCGATCCCGGCTCCGGTCCAGATCATACTGCATCAGGACCGCCTCTACGGTCTGTCCATCCGCTAGAGCAAGCAGCAGCTTGACCGTTTTGTCCCGTGCCACTTGCCGGCGCACGACCGCCGGCACTCCCACCTCTGCTAGCTCGGCCAGCGTTTGCCGCAGGTTTTGCGGCAGATTGGTCATTTCCGCAAAGCTTTTCGCGCCCCGCTGATAGACCCATTCATAAATCTGCTGACCCCGGTAACTGGGCTGGCCCATTTCCTTAAGCCATCTGGCTAATTCAACTTGGGTTTTCCCACAAATCCGCGTTTTATTCATTATTTCCTACCTAACATCCATTATTCGATAAGTTAAGCCGCTTTTCCTGCTTAATTTGAGTCAACCCGCCGCAATCTGGCCAGAAAAAAGCCGTCTGTGCCGTAAATATGAGGCAGCAGGGTTAAAAAGCCCTTCTTGATCTGCTCCCGTTCTTCCGGCCGTTTCGGGACAAACGGCAAATATCCGCTCAGGTCCTCGAGTTTAAACTGAACCTGGTTTTCACTTAAAAACCGGTTTACCTGATCTTCATTTTCTTCCGGCTCCAGGGTGCAGGTACTGTAAAGCAGGACTCCGCCCGGCTTGACGCAGCGGCTGGCTGCCTGCAGGATCTGCTGCTGCAGCGTTGCCAGTTCCTCTATCTGTTCCATTGACTTATGCCACCGGGCGTCAGGACGCCGGCGCAGCACTCCCAAACCGGAACAGGGAGCATCGACTAAAACAAAATCCGCCCAGCCTTCCCATAGACCCGGCAAATCCTTGGCATCCTGCCGGTAAGTCTGCACTATATCAATACCTAAGCGCCGGCAGTTCTCGCTGATCAATTTGACCTTGTGTTCATGAATATCCAAGGCGATGATCTCCCCCCGGTTCTCCATGAACTGAGCCAAATGCGTAGTCTTGCCCCCCGGGCCGGCGCACGCGTCAATCACCCTAGCACCCGGAAAGGGTTTTAACCCATAACCGGCCAGCATGGAGCTCTCATCCTGCACCTGAAAGAGACCCTGCTCCATGGCCTTTAAATCCCCGTAAGCCGAGACTCGTTTTAAAATCAGACCCTCCGGCACGAGCGCGCTCTTTTCTACCAGCGCGCCCTCCTGCTCAAGCTGCTCGGTCAGTTTGGCCGGCGTGGTCCGCAGGGTATTGGTGCGGATTGAATTAGGGGCCGCGCTGTTATTGGCTTTGCATAAAGCCAGGGTATCGGCAAAGCCGTATCGGTCCAACCAGCGCTTAACCATCCATTCCGGGTGGGAATAGCGGATCGCCAAATGCTCAACCGGCGCCTCCCGCGGGTCCGGGTACTCCCAGTTTTGATCGTGCCGGGCCACATTGCGCAAAACCCCGTTCACCAAACGGGCCACTCCTTGGTGCCCGTAGCGTTTCGCCAGATTCGTCCCCTCGTTGCATACAGCGGAAACCGGAATCTTATCCATGAACAATAATTGATATACGCCCAACCGCAAAATATTGCGGATCCAAGGAGTCAGCCCGGTTATCCCGGCGTGGATCACCTGGTTTAAAACCCAGTCCACAGTCTTTTGCCAGCGCAGGGTTCCGTAAACCAACTCCGTTAAAAACGCCCGGTCTAATTTGCTAAAAGAGGCTTCCCGCAGCAACTGGTCCAGAACCAAATTGGCGTAAGCCCCTTCTACTTCCACGGCGTATAAGATCTGCAAAGCCCCTTCGCGGGCCGTTTTAGGCACCGTCCGCGGCAAGCGCGTCCCCTTTTTCCCCATTAACGCTTAATCATCTCCTCCAAGAAAACCGGTAATCATCAATAACCGCACCAGATTCAGGAAAGCCATCAAAGCCGCGGCTACGTAAGTTAAGGCAGCGGCATTCAGCACTGCCTTGGTTGGCTGAATCTCTTCCTGGGTAATGTATCCCCCGTCTGCCAGCAGCCGAATCGCCCGATTACTGGCGTTGAATTCCACCGGCAGGGTAATCAGCTGAAACAAAACCACGGCCGTAAAGGCGTAAACCCCAAGGCGAGCCAGGGGCAGGCCATTGGAACCCATCAGCAGACCGATCAGCAGCAGGGGAAAAGCCAGGGTAGAACCAAAATTAGCGATGGGCACCAAGGAATTTCTAAATCCCAGCGGGAAATAACCTTCCTCGTGCTGAATCGCGTGACCGGTTTCGTGAGCCGCCACGCCAAGGGCGGCTAATGAATAACTGTCATGCACCGGTTCAGATAAGCGCAGCACCCGCTGCCGTGGATCATAATGGTCAGTCAGCTGGCCAGGGGTCCGCTCCACCTGGACCGACATCCTTTTTTGCTGCAGCATATTGCGGGCCACCTGCGCCCCGGTTACCCGGTTGCGGGCCATCACTTCCGAATATTTACTAAAGGTGGACTTCACCTTAAATTGCGCGTATAAGCTTAAAATTATGGCGGGAACCAGCAAAATCATGGTCCAGTCGAAAAAGAACATTTTTTTACCCTCTCCCTTCATTCTCTTTCTCTACTTATTGCTTTACTTTTATTCATTAACATACGGGATTATTGGGTTTTTTTACTTTATCTGGATCATTTTTTGTTTTTATATTTTTGGATTTTTTTATTGTCTGATTTAACCTGACTAATTATCAAACTTTATTACCTTATTACTTAACTTTAACTATATTAACCATCTCCAGCTCTAAGTCTCTGGCCGCTGCGGGACCGAGCGGCCGGCGAACCCGCTTGGCGGAGTGCTCTCGCTCCCGCGCTCGCGTCCGAGTTTCTGATTCCGACTCGGGGGCGGGTATGGGTTCCTTCAAGTTTAACATAAACATCAGGCTCTGTTCCAATTTTCTCAGATCCACCTGAGTATTAAAGCAGGGGCCATGCGGCCGCTGATTCAATACCCCCAGGACCGGCAGGGGATTAGTATCCATTATGCCGCTGGACAAATCCCGTTCGCAGGCAATCGCCACAATCGCCTGCGGTCGATATTGCTCCACAAAGCGGCGGGCAAAAGTTCCGCCGGTCGCAATCGCCAGTTTGACACCATACCTTTCGGTTAATTCCAACAAACTGCTGACTGGGCATAAACCGCACCTTTTGCAGTTTTGAATATCCAGTGTTATTTTGCGCGGACATTCCGAGCGTTGCAGACAGTGGGGAGTTAAAACCAGGAGCTTTTCCGGAGGAACTGCCATTTTTTGCGTCCGCACCATCTGATTGTTCACTTCAATAAAGGAACTCTGAATCACACTTTGCGAAATACCCATGATTTTGCCTAACACAATTGCTAAAGGGAAGGTCAGGTTAATCGCCACCCGGGTAAACCCCTGCAGCGGCGGAAAGGTCCGCGCAGACCATAAGGTCAGGACGATTCCGCCAATCCCAAAGGCCACCGCAAACAAGACTCCCAGCAGCACCACGCCGATTAGAACCAAAAACACTTGGTTCAGCAGCTGCTCCCGGTGGATAAACAGATAATAGACCAAGGCCAGCAAACCCAGCACCAGCAGGGTGCTCCCGGATATTAAACCGATAAATAAGCGTTTTTTGGCGGGCATCTTCATCAACCTTCCTGCCAGGCAATTGATTAATCCGAGAGAATCCGAAAGGGGACTGTTCCTTAAACAGCTGCCAGGCAATTCGACGAACTGCTGGCGGGGATTTCCCCTCAACCTCACTCAACCTAACCTCGTGCCCGGTTCCACCCGGTAGCCCCGACTAAAGTCCGCGGCCGGCATCCGTTGTTTGCCGGTGGGCTGGACTTCGGTGAGGAGCAACAAACCTTGCCCGGTCTGAACATAAAGGCCGGTCTTGTCCACACCAACGACCTGCCCCGGCACCCGGTCGCCGCTCCCGGCCTCCAGGCCATATAAATTATTATTGCCCAAAGCCGCTCCGGACTTAGCCTGCCAGACCTTAAGCACCTTATCGTTCCATACCGTATACGCGCCCGGCCAGGGATTAAGGCCGCGGATCTGATTCCGCACCGCCTCAGCCGATCTGCTCCAGTCAATTACTTCGTCTTTGCGGGTCAATGAAGGGGCGTAGGTTGCCTCCGTCGGATTCTGCGGTACCCGCGGCACCGTTCCCTTTTCTATTATTTCCAAAGTCTGCCGCAGCAACCGGGCGCCTTCCGCGGCCAGCACCGGATATAGATCCCCGCTCGTAGCTTCGGCCGGCAGGGGAATTGACTGCTGCAAAATGACATCCCCAGAATCAAGTCCGGCATCCATAAACATGGTACTGACTCCGGTCACGGTTTCACCCTGCATGACCGCCCAATGGATGGGCGCTGCTCCCCGATAGCGCGGCAGCAGCGAGGCGTGCACATTGATGCACCCCTGCGCCGGGATCGCTAAAACCTCTGGCGACAAAATCTGGCCGTAAGCCACCACCACCGCCACGTCTGGAGCCAGTTGCCCGAGCCACTCGGCAAACTCCGCGGTCCGCGCGCTTTGCGGCTGGTATATAGGCAGACCGGCGGCCAGCGCCCGTTCTTTGACCGGCGTTACCGCTAATTTTTGCCCCCGGCCCCGCGGCCGGTCCGGCTGGGTAACCACGGCCAGCACTTCATGTTTTGAATCGATTAAAGTCTCCAGGGTCGGCACCGCAAAGTCGGCGCTCCCCATAAACACAATCCGCATATCTGCCATCTACTCCTGCTTCTTGGCGGTTTTTTCCGCGCGGTCAATAAAGAGTATCCCATCCAGATGGTCTATCTCGTGCTGCAGGGCGCGTGCCAGCATGTCTTCACCCACGATTTCCACCCGTTTACCGTCGCGATTAAGTGCCTTTACCCGCACTTTCGCGGCACGCTTTACTTTTAGGGTTATTCCCGGGAGGCTCAGACAGCCTTCGGACTCCAACTCGCTTCCATCGCGGCTGACGATTTCGGGATTAATCAATTCCAAAAGCCCGTCCCCGACATCAATCACCACAACCCGTTTGGAAACGCCGATCTGAGGGGCGGCCAGTCCCACCCCGGGCGCGGCGTACATGGTATCCGCCATGTTCTGCAACAGTTTAATAACGCTTTGAGTTATATTTTTAACTGGTTTCGCTTGCACCCGCAAAACCGGCGCTCCATACTGTACTACCTCAAAAACTGCCATTTCCTGCTCCTCCTGGAATTATCCTACATTTATCCAAAGTTTAATTTTACCGAAACTATAACATATTTAACGGGTCAACGTCTACCGCTATCTGAACTTGCCT
>CAYXHK010000005.1:0-4042 GCA_964464665.1 uncultured Syntrophomonadaceae bacterium | reverse complement strand
CCCTGGTTCTTGGCTTTAAAATCCTCGATGCCTTTGGATACCGCCTGCCGCGCTTTGGCCCGGTCCGCGCCTTTGACGATCAGGTGCCACCGGTAATTATTGCGCACCTTGACCATGGGTGCCGCGGTTGGCCCTAAAAGCTCCAGGGAGGGCTCCAGCCCGGCCTCGCCATTCTGCTCGTTTTCCCGATTAAGTTGTTTTACAATATAGCGTCCCAACAGTTCGGCAGCCATTTGCACCTGCTTGGGTGCTAGCCCGCTCACTACGACCCGAATCATCGCCCAGCACGGCGGGTACTGCCACTGTTGCCGGTTTTGCAGCTCCGCCCGGTAGAACGCTTCCGGGTCCTGGTGCTGCGCGGTCAATAAACTGTAGTGCTCCGGGGTATAGGTCTGAAAAATGACCTTGCCGGGACGATTCCCCCGGCCCGCCCGGCCGGCGACTTGAGTCAGTAATTGATAAGTTCGCTCCGCGGCCCGAAAGTCGGGAAGGTTTAAACTGGTATCCGCCGTAACTACCCCGACCAGGGTGACCCCCGGAAAATCCAATCCTTTAGCAATCAACTGGGTGCCCACTAAAATGTCGATCTCCCGCTGCTTAAAGGCGCGGAAAAACTCCTCGTAAAAACCCCTTCCCATGGTAGTATCCACATCCACCCTTAAGGTACGCGCCCCCGGAAACAGGCGGCGCACTTCATCTTCCACCCGCTGGGTGCCGATCCCAAAATGCCGCAAATAATTGCTCTGACAATCCGGGCAAATTCGGGGCAAGGGGCGTTGATAATCACAGTAATGACATCGCAGCCGCTGGTTCGGTTGGTGGTAAGTCAAGGAAACGGCGCAATTGGGACAACGCAGAACCAAACCGCAGTTCCGGCAATTTACGAAAGAGGCAAATCCGCGCCGGTTCAAAAAGAGAATCGCCTGTTCCCGGTTGGCTAAAACCCCGGTTAAACTAGCCTGCAGCGCCCGGCTGAACAGGCTGCGGTTCCCTTCCTGCAGTTCCTGCCGCAGGTCAACTACCTCAATCTGAGGCAGTGGCCGCGATGCCACCCGCTGGGTCAATTTTAATATAGAGAAATCGCCCTTTTGGGCCGCATAATACGATTCCACTGTCGGCGTTGCTGTGCCCAGGAGCACTACCGCGCCATTCAGTTCCGCCCGTTTGATCGCCACCTCCCGGGTATGGTAACGCGGCGCCCGGTCCTGTTTAAAAGAATTCTCATGCTCTTCATCCAAAATGATCAAGCCTAAACGTTCCACCGGGGCAAAAAGAGCAGATCTGGCGCCTACTACTATATCTACTATACCGTCTTTTAGAAGGTTCCATTCACGCTGCCGCTCGCTCGCGCTCAAACGGCTGTGCATTACCGATACCCGCGAACCGAAGCGTTGCCTAAAGCGTTCCGCAGTTTGTGGTGTCAAGGAGATTTCCGGCACCAGCACAATCGCGGTGCGGCCCTGCTTAAGCACCGTTTCGATCGCCTGGAGGTAAACCTCGGTCTTACCGCTCCCGGTAACTCCCTGCAGCACAATGGGCTTTGCAAGGAGGCCGGCATCGACCTGCAGCAGGGCTTGCTGGATCTGCTCCAAAGCCTGCTTCTGTTCCGGGGTTAGAGTCCAGGGGGAAGGTCTGACTGCGCTATGTTGATTCGCGGCTGCACTTTTAGCGGCCAGAGCTTCTATTGCCCCAGCTGCCTCCGCGGCTGCGTCAGCAATCTCGGCCTTGGCTGCTCCGGTTGTTTCGGTTGCTTCCGTTGCGGTTGCTGCAGTTACCCCGAATGTTTCAACTGCGGCCGTTGCAGCTGCACCGGGCACTTCGGTTGCATCGGTAGCTTCGGCCGGCCGGCCGGCGTCCAGTTCCCCGGCTGCGCTGTTATCTTTCTTAATTAAGCCTTTAGCCAGCAAAGCGGGCAAGGCCGCCCGGCTAAGTTTGGGATTGCGGAATAAATCCGCCGGCCGCGTTGGACCTTCGGCAGCTAAAGCCGCCAGGATCTCCGCCTGCCGCGGTGCCCGCCGGCGCAGTTTCTCCACCATTTCCAAGACCTCGGTCCGACTTAGCGTCAATTTTAGACAAGGCTCCTCAACTGCTTCCCGGCGCTGTCGGGGACGAGTTTCTAAAAGCAGTAAACCTTGCTTTGCCAACTGTTTAAGAATCTCTTCAAAGTCGCTGATCCCCAGGCGGTTTAATTGACGCGCCGGGACCTCCCCTTTATCCGCCAGGTAGTTTAAGATTCGAGCGGCAGCCGGGTGCATCTTCTCCCAGTAAGCCAGGATCTCCAGCCATTCCTCTTCCCCTAACTGGACTAAACGGACCATGGTTTTGCCCTGCGCCGGGGGAGCCGGCGGAAGCATAGCCTTTAAAGCCTTTATCAAAGGACAAACATAATAATCTGCCATCCACTGGGCTAACTCTATCTGTTCCGGACTAAAAACAGGTCCCTGTCCCAGGACCTGTGCTATAGCTTTTGCTTCGTGTGCGGGGGCCTGGTCCGTGAATCCTATCACAAAACCATCCAGATGCTCCTGATTAAAAGGCACCCATACCCGAGAGCCGATTTGGGGGGGCGGAGATAAATCAGCCGGCACCAGATAGCTAAAAAGACGGTTCAGACGTTCATGTTCCCGAGTCAAAACCACCTGCGCAAACCTCTGAACCATACTCTCACCTCTTGTACATAATTATACCATATTCTTATTTTGAAGGCACTATAAATAAGGATAGAAAAGGATTAATGCTGTTGGTGGGATTATAACGTTTTAAGGTGTAGTATAAAAAAATAAAACAAAATTTTTCTTAAAAACTTGTGAATTATACTTTGCAATATTGTTATTCAAATGTATAATAGTAAAAAATCGAATAACTCGAGATTGGAGGTCATAACTTTGCACGAAAAAATAAAGCGTTTAGGTGACGCTGAACTGGAAATCATGCTGGTCATATGGGATGTTAAGGAGCCGGTTACATCAACCTATGTATTGGAAAATTTACATAACCGCCGTAACTGGAAGTTATCAACGCTGATGACCATACTTGCCAGACTGGCGGAGAAAGGCTTTGTTTACTGTGACAGAAGCACCCGGACCAATTATTATTCCGCGCTCATTTCCGAAAAGGACTACAAGGCAAAAGAGAGCAGCTCGTTTTTAGAAAAATTATATGGGAACTCTTTACAAAACTTGGTGACAAGCCTTTATGACAGCAAAGCGATAGACAATACGGATTTATCCGAATTACGGAAAATGATTGACGAACTGGGCGGGAGGAAAGACAATGCCTGAAAATCTGTTTATGACATTACTCGGCATATCCGTTACTACAAGCGCAGTCATTTTGTTGCTTAAATTGTCGTCGGAGCTGTTCAGCAAAACCTACGCCGCGAAATGGAAATATTGGATATGGCTCGTATTAGCGTTACGGCTTATTATACCGTTCAACTTTTCATTTCCGGCCCCGCCGGTTGCCGTAAATATTCCAGCCGGACGTACAGCGAAACCGTACTGGCTTCGATAACCGCGCAAAAATCACTTAAAACGGCACTATCAACCTATTTTTATGGAGGGCAAAATACTATGAAAAACAGATTTTCCAATATCCTGAATCCAAAGAAAAAGAAAAACGGCGCGATCACCCTGCTGGCAGCTGTGCTTACCGTTATCATTTTAAGCGGTTCCGTCGCCTGCAACGTGGCTTCTAACGAAAATAAACTTTTGACAAAGTTGGGCTACACCAAAACGCTGCTCACCAATGTTCTTGATAACAGAACGACATTTTCACAGGACAATGAACAGATAAACCAAATTGTAAAATCATTGCCGTTACAGGTTTACAGAAAATACAACTCGTTTTTTGTACAAACAGAACCGTCAAAAGAAATCAGTATTGTGTACGAATTTGATGACAGCTACACTCGCGGCGGAAACGGTTTAGACCCGTTCCCCGGAATTGTCGAAGAAAACAACGCCCTGCTTTTGTTTGCGGCCGTAGAGGGTTTGGATAAAGTAAACTTTTTGCATTATGAAAATCAGGAACTTACAGAGCT
>CAYXHK010000004.1:8896-23461 GCA_964464665.1 uncultured Syntrophomonadaceae bacterium | reverse complement strand
CGTATTCTATATTTAATTCAGCAAATTCACTTATAATGCTTTTTGGATTTCCCTACGGTCACCAAGGTTTTAAACACCCGTCTTGGGTCCTGACTTAAAGCCTCAGCGACTTCCAGGCCGCTGATTGCGTCGCTGTCAGCATAACTATGACTCTTATAATTCGCTTTCACCTTGTCTAAAATCCGCATTACGTTGGTTTTTTCCGCCACAACCCATCACTCCTTAATCAAGTGGCTGCTAATCAATAACTGCTTAATCAATCGGCTCATTCATATACCGGTAGACGTAATTAGTGTCAATGGTTATTACGGCGTAGTAAGTTTCATTTTCGGCTTTAATTGCCCTTTTTATTTTTTTGACCAAGTCGCCCGATTTCAGCTCAAAACCAACCGGCACCACCACGTCAAAAATTAAATTGGTGTGGGTTACCCCTCGAACCACCCGGAAATCATGCATCGTGAGTCTTTGATCAATGGAAACGACGATGTTGCTGGTCATTTCCCGGACCTGGTTTATTTCCTCGTCATCCGTAATGATCGGGTCCAGATGAATAACCAGGTTAATATCCAGATCCCGGGCAAAATCCCGTTCGATATTGTCAATCAAATCATGGGATTTAAGAATGTCTTCTTTGGCGTCCACTTCCGCGTGCACGGTGGCAAAATAGCGGTTCGGCCCGTAGTTGTGAACCACCAGGTCATGGATATTCAAAATGCCTTCATAGGATAGGAGCTTGTTTTCCAATTTCTCGATAAAATCGGATTCGGGCATTTCGCCTAACAGAGGGTTTAAGATATCTTTTAAAATGTCAATGCCGGAATATATGATAAACAAGGCCACTAAAATGCCCATATATCCATCTAATTCAACGCCAGTCAGCTTGGAGATGATTATGGCCAAAAGCACCGCGCTGGTTGCGATAACGTCGTTCCGCGAATCTACAGAAGCCGCTCTGATGGTAGCCGAAGAAATTCGACCCGCGATTTTGGCATAAAAGCTGCTTAGCCAAAACTTCATGAAAATTGAGAGAACCAGCACGACAATCATAACGGTGGAATAGGTGGTAACCTCGGGGTTGACTATTTTCCCGTAGGAGGATTGGATCAATTCCAGGCCCACCCACAGAATGACAATTCCTAGTATGAGGCCGGTTAAATACTCGATGCGCGCATGTCCAAACGGGTGTTCCTTATCGGCCGGCCGACTAGATAGTTTGAAACCGACCAGGGTGACGACCGAGGAACCGGCGTCCGACAGATTATTAATCCCGTCGGCGGTTACGGCGATGCTGTTAAACAGTAGGCCGATTATGATTTTGCTCAGACTAAGCAGGATGTTTACGGCGATTCCCACGATACTGGACAGGGTACCGTACCCGGTCCTTACCTCGGGATCATTTACCTGCTCATGATCCCTTATAAAGGATCTAATCAGCCAGTTGATCATTTATGGTCTCCTCTCCGACTCCGTCCAGCTGCGCGCTTCTGCTGCCATGTACCAAAAAAATCTCTAAATCCCGCTCCGCTTTTTATGCCAGGCTCTCTAAAATCCCACTCGACCGCCATGTGCCAAATCTATCTCAAATGCCACTCCGCTGCTGCCGTATACCAAAAAGACGCATTGCTGCGCCCCTTCTGAACTGCCCTGCTTACCGCCTTAAATTAGGCTCTGCCTTACTTTAGCATTTATAATCATGCTTTTAATTATGCCTTCAATTTGCGTAACTCTTTTATGTTTCCTATGCCTACAATTTCCTCAACGCTTTTTATGTTTTCTATGTCATAAATTCCGTAACTTTTTTATACTTTTTACGCTTTAATTCAATTTCGGTTTCTGCGGACTTAACGGCGTTTGGCTAATTCGTTAAACACTTCGGCCGGTTTTATGCCGCCTTCGGCCAGCAGCACCAATAGGTGATAGATTAAATCGGCGCTCTCGTAAACCAGTTCTTCCCGGCTGCGGTTCTTGGCGGCAATAATCACCTCAGCCGCTTCTTCACCCACTTTTTTGCAGATCTTATCGATTCCCTTGTCGAACAGGTAAGCGGTATATGAGCCTTCCGGGCGCGTTTGCTGCCGCTCCAGAATGACTTGGTAAAGGTCGGGGATAATGCTTTCCCTGGCTTCGGCTGCTTTTGCTGTTGCGGTTCCTGCGGCCGCTCCCACTGCTTCCCCCAATACTGCGTCCGCTGCTGCCGTCGCTTTTTCCCCGACATCGGCCGCTCCCGCTGCTTCACCCGCTACCGCGCCACTCAGCAGCGCTGGCTCAGCCGGCTTGGCTAGTTCTAGGTGATAAACCTTCTGCGGATCAAAAACCGGTTCCCCCACGGTCTGCAAATTGCCCTGGTCGTCTACTTCCCGGAAGAAACATGTGACATACCCTTCGTGACAGGCGGCCCCGATCTGTTCGACCTTGACCAGAATCGCATCCTGATCGCAGTCCAAAGAAATACCCTGGACCTTTTGCGTATGTCCGGACGTTTCCCCTTTATGCCATAATTCCTGCCGGCTGCGGCTGTAAAACCAGGTTTCTCCGGTTTCCCAGGTCCGCTCCAGGGCTTCCCGGTTCATGTAGGCGACCATCAAGACCTGACCCGATTCAGCATCCTGGACAATCGCCGGAATCAAGTCGTCCGCGTTGAATTTTAATTCGTCTAAAAAAGTTAAGCCTTTCATCGGCGTACCGTTACCCCCTTCTCGGTTAGATAATTCTTGGCCTCGGCCACGGTATACTGACGGTAGTGAAAGATAGAAGCGGCCAGCGCCGCATCAGCCTTGCCCTGATCTAAAATTTCCACCAAGTGGGAGAGCTCCCCGGCTCCGCCGGAAGCAATCACCGGCAGATTAACCGCTTCGGCCACGGCCCGGGTCAAAGGAACGTCGTAGCCATCTTTGGTTCCGTCCCGGTCCATGCTGGTCAGCAGGATTTCGCCCGCACCCAGCCTTTCCGCCCGCTGCACCCATTCTAAAACATCAATACCAGTAGGGGTGCGGCCCCCGTGCGTAAACACCTCCCACTGTGTTTCGCCGCATTGCCGGGCATCCACGGCCAGGACAATGCACTGCGAACCGAAACGCTGGGCTGATTCGGCGATCAGCTGCGGGTTCAAAACAGCGGCCGTATTCAAAGAGATTTTATCCGCCCCAGCTTTAAGCATCCGCCGGATATCCTCCAAGTTGCGCAGCCCGCCGC
Organism: uncultured Syntrophomonadaceae bacterium; assembly: GCA_964464665.1. GTDB lineage: Bacteria > Bacillota > Ch66 > Ch66 > Ch109 > CAYXHK01. The sequence goes on along the minus strand of CAYXHK010000004.1, from coordinate 20,269 downwards.
CCACAGTAAAAGGAATAAAAACTTCCTCAGAGGTCCGGCGCACCACATCCTCCATGATGTCCCGGCCCTCGGCGGAAGCGGTAATGTCTAAAAAAACTACTTCATCGGCGCCGGCCTGGTCGTAAAAAGCAGCCAGTTCCACCGGGTCTCCGGCGTCCTGCAGGTTTAGAAAATTAGTTCCCTTAACCACCCGCCCGGCCTTGACATCCAGGCAGGGGATAATTCTTTTTGCCAGCAATTGCTTGTTTTCTTCCTTCCAGACCCTAATTGACGATATGTCCTTCGCCTTTGGCCACTTGAAGCGCCTCTTCCAATACGACTACGCCCGAGTATAAAGCCCGGCCGATAATCACGCCTTCCACCCCATAAGGCTCCAGAGCTTTGAGACTGCGAATATCTTCCAGCGAAGAGATGCCGCCGGAAGCCAAAATCTTCAGATTGCCGGCTAAACCCATTTCGCGGGTCCCTTCCACATTGGGGCCTTTAAGCATCCCGTCGCGCCGGATATCGGTGAGGACGATACGTTTTATCCCATACGACTCGACTTCGCGGCCCAGGTCCAGGATGTTTTTTCCCGAGGTTTTATCCCAGCCTTCAATCACCACCCGGCCGTCCCGGCCGTCAATCCCCACTAAAATCCGCTCGTCAAACTCGGCTACCGCCTGTTTGACCATTTCAGGATCGTCAATGGCCGCAGTTCCCAAAATAACCCGGCCAACCCCCAGATCCAGCAATTGGCGAACCGTATCCAGGGAACGAATCCCCCCGCCGACCTGAATCGGGATCTGCACGCTATTGACGATAGCTTTGATCCATTCCAGATTTTTCATTTGTCCCTGAAAAGCCCCGTCCAAATCCACCACGTGAATCCATTCCGCCCCGCGCTGCTGCCAATTTAAGGCTACCTCAACCGGGTTATCGGAGAAAACTAACTCTTGGTCCAGTCGGCCCTGGATTAAACGGACACAGCGGCCGTCCCGCAAATCAATCGCCGGGATTATCAGCATTGTCTACCAACTCCCCATAATTCCTTAGTATTTTTAAGCCTAACGCGCTGCTTTTTTCTGGATGAAACTGAATGCCAATCAGGTTATCCCGACTTACCACAGCCGGCACCGGCATGCCGTAATCAGCGGTCGCCGCAACCAGACTGGAATCTTCGGTCCGGGCATAGTAAGAATGAACAAAATAATAATAACTGCCTTCCGGGATGTCCTTCAGCACCGGTTCTTCCCGGCAGCGATTGAGCTGATTCCAGCCCATATGAGGGATCTTGCGGCCTTCGCCTTCGGGCAGACGCACTACCCGCCCCGGCATCAGCCCCAGACCCTCGTGCCAGCCGTTTTCTTCGCTGCCCTCAAAGAGGAGCTGCAGTCCCAGGCAAATTCCGAGCAGCGGATTCCGCTGAGCCGCTGCCTCTTTTAAGGCAACGTCCAGGCCGGTGCGCCGCAGATTATGCATGGCATCCCCAAAGGCACCGACCCCGGGCAAAATCACCCCTCTTGCGGCCACTACTTGTTCCGGCTGACTGGTAATAAAAGCGGAATAGCCGACTTTCTCCAAGCCCTTTTGCACGCTGCGTAAATTCCCCATGCCGTAGTCTACAATCGCGATCATCGGGTGTTTGCTCCTTGTTCGGCCATTTTATCAACCAAACTTGTAAGTAATCAGCCAAATCTACTTATGAGTATAGCCAGACTTTTAATCCAGTCTTTTTGTTCCTAGCTTTTTAGCCCAAGCTTTATTAATCCAGTCTTTTTGAGTCCAAGCTCTTTGAATCCAAGCTTGATTAGGCTAGGATGCCTTTGGTCGAGGGTACCCCCTGCCCGCGGGGATCAATCTCCGTGGCTTCCCGCAAGGCTCGGCCCAAAGCCTTAAAAATTGCTTCAATAATATGGTGGGTGTTCTTGCCGCTCAGCATCCGCAAATGCAGCGTGAGCCCGGCGTGAACGGCCAGAGCTCTTAGAAATTCTTCGACCAGTTCGGTATCAAAGTCACCGACTTGACTAGCCACGAAATTTACGTTGAATTCGAGGTAAGGCCGGCCACTGATATCCACAGCCGCTAAAACTAAGGCTTCATCCATGGGGACTAAGGCGCTGCCGTAGCGCTTAATCGCGATGCGTTCACCCAGAGCCTGACGCAAAGCCTGTCCCACGGTAATCCCCACGTCTTCCACCGTGTGGTGCGCGTCTACCGCCAAATCCCCTTGGGCGTTCAGGTTCAGGTTAAACAGGCCATGTCGGGTGCAAAGCTCCAACATGTGATTAAAAAAAGGGACCCCCGTATCTCCCTGAAAATTTCCCTGACCGGTAATCTCGAGAAACACCTTAACCTGAGTTTCTTTGGTTATCCGTAAAACCTCGCCAATCCGTCCGGGCACCAGTACTCCCTCCACACCTTAAATATCATACTATCATTTATGTCTTATCACTTGTCTCTTTATCTTTAATAACTCAAGTTTCGCACTCAGAAAACCCAAAGCAAACGGCAATAAATCTGAGGTTAACTGAACAAAAACTGTCCTTGACAATAAAAAGTGCATCCGCATTTGGTAAATGTTAGTTGTCAAACAAATCAATCCGTCTGAAAAGGTCACAACTGAAGTTGCCAAACTATTAGGTTTTAAAAATCAATCAGTTACTCCTGGCGACTTGATCCTAAGCTTTTATCTATAGTATATAGATTACATTTCTTGTGCTTATGGTTCAAGTCTAACTTTTATGGAATTTGCGTGCGCGTCGAGTCCCTCGACCGTGGCCAGCTTAATCACCTTGGGCGCCGCCGCTCTAAAACCAGCCGCTGAATAGGCGATCACACTGGTTTTCTTCATAAAAGTGTCAACAGTTACCGGCGAATAAAACCGCGCGGTTCCGCCAGTTGGCAGGATGTGGTTCGGCCCGGCAAAATAATCGCCCAGCGGCTCCGGCGAATACGGGCCGACAAAGACCGCCCCGGCGTTTTTAACTTTGCCCAGCCAGGCAAAAGGATTTTCCACTAGGAGTTCTAAATGTTCCGGGGCAAACCGGTTCGCTACCGCAAAGGCCTCCTCTAAATCCGGCGTAATGATGATCGCGCCGTAATCAGCCAAAGCCTTATCCATGATTTCCCGGCGGCTAAGCGTCGCCAGCTGCCGTTCTACTTCCGCCAGCACGCTCTTGGCTAATTTCTCGGAAGGAGTGACCAGCAGGGCGGAAGCCATTAAATCATGTTCGGCCTGCGAAAGCAGGTCCGCAGCCACGTAGCGCGGATTCGCCGTTTCGTCCGCGATCACCAGGACTTCACTCGGACCGGCCAGCATATCAATATCCACTTCGCCGTAAACCATTTTCTTGGCCAGGGTCACGTAGATGTTGCCGGGTCCGCTGATTTTATCAACTTTAGGCAGGCTAAACGTGCCAAAAGCCAAGGCGGCAATCGCCTGCGCCCCGCCCACCTTGTAGATTTCCTTTACCCCGCAGGCGTCCGCCGCCACCAGGGTATAAGGATTCATGGAACCATCTGCGGCCGGCGGAGTAACCATGGCAATTTCCGAAACCCCGGCCACCAGCGCGGGCAGGGCGTTCATCAAAACCGACGACGGATAAGCAGCCGTGCCCCCGGGCACGTAAATGCCGACCCGGTGCAGCGGCTGGGCGATCTGCCCCAAGATACTCCCCTGGTCGTCCGGCTCCATCCAGGAGTGTTGTTTTTGTTTTTCGTGAAACCCCCGGATATTTAGGATGGCTTCGTTCAAGGCATCCCAAAACTCGGAGTCGATCGCGGCATAGGCCTTTTCGATTTCCGTCTCGGAGACCCTAAAATTATCCGAATCGATTTCGGCGCGGTCAAACTTTCGGGTGTAATCAAATACCGCAACATCGCCCCATATGCGAACCCCTTCAACAATCTCCAGCACCCGCGCTTCAATTTCTTTTGCGTTGGCAATCTCTTTACAGAGGATCCCCTCGACTTGCGGATCACGACAGGCCAGTATCTTCATCAGCTTCTAAGTCCTCCTTTTCCGCCACTTCTTTCATCTTTTCCTGCAAGGGCTGAATAATTTCCGCTTTCATGCGAAAACTCACCCGGTTGGCAATCAAGCGAGCGGTGGCCGGAAAAATCTCATCCAAGATGACCAGGTTGTTCTCCCGCAAAGTCCGGCCCGTAGAGACAATATCCACGATCAATTCCGACAAACCCACGCTGGGGGCCAGTTCAATATTGCCGTGCAGTTTGATCACTTCAACCTGCACCCCTTTTTCTTTAAAAAAGACTTCGGCTACCCGGGGGAATTTCGTGGCCACGCGGGCGTGGCTGTACTTTGATAAATCACCCGGCTTGGCCGCGTCTGCCGGGGCAGCTACCACAAATCGGCAGTAGCCAAACTTCAAGTCAACCAGTTCAAAAATGTTTTTGTTATCCTCGAAAATGGTGTCTTTGCCCACAATCCCCAAATCAGCGGCTCCGTACTCCACGAAAGTCGGAATATCGGTAGCCCGGCAAACGATGTAGCGGGTGGTGAAGCCAGCGTTGCCGCTGTCTTCGTACTCAAAAACCATTTGCCGGGTTTCTTCCAGCAGTCCTTCCCAAGGCAGGCCCACCTTGCGCAGAAGCCGCACACTCGGGTCAAAGAGCTTTCCTTTTGGCAAAGCAATAGTTAAACGGTCACAAGCCACCGGAACCCTCTCCTTTAATGCGTTAAAGTGATACTGTGTTAAATTGTACCGGATACCCGGGACATCGTCAACATTTGTTTTAACAATTATTTAATTGCAAACTAAAAATTTAGCGGCACGGATTTTTCGCGACGCGATTAATTATCCATTAATAATAGGCAAATAATAATAGGCAAAAATAAAAAAGAGACTGGATCATAGAATTATGATTATAGCCGACGATATTGCAAACCCCTGCTATTTAGCCGGGGTTTGCGCTTCCCTTTTCTTTTGTCCGTCCAGGGCCAAGAGCAGGCGTTCCAGACCAACGGCAAACCCGGTGGCGGGACAGGGATAATCAAATTTGCCGAGCAGGTTGTCGTAGCGGCCGCCGCCGCAGAGCGGATAACCGAGATCCGCCGTATAACCCTCAAACACAATGCCCGTGTAGTACTCAAAACCCCTGAGGATTCCCAGATCCAGCCGGACGCAGGATTCAACACCTAAATTAACCAGGCAGTCCCAAACCTTATCCAGATAATCCAAGGCCTGCAGCGCCCGCGGATTGGCGGTCAGCCGGCGCGCCTGGTCGAGCACCTCGGGTCCGCCGTAAAGATTGGAAATACCCAGGACCATTTCCTGCTTTTCGGCCGGCACCGCATTTTTGGTCAGCAGGTTTTCCAAACCGACTAAATCCTTTTGGGCCATCGCCGCCTTCAAGGCGCGCACGGTCAGTTCCGGCAGATTCGTATCTTCTAAGATGCCGTTGATTACCTGAATCTCGCCCAGGCTAATCTGGAAATCCCGCAGCCCAGCCAGCTGCAGGGCCTCGACCGAAAGAGCGATGAGTTCCGCATCCGCTTCCGGTCCGGCTAAGCCGATCAGTTCGACCCCGGCCTGACCAAACTCGCGTAAGCGTCCGGCCTGTGGGCTTTCGTAACGAAAAACATTGGCTACATAGAATAGACGCAACGGCAACGGTTGATGGCGCAGACGGGTAGCCACCAGCCGAGCAATCGGGGTAGTCATATCCGGTCTTAAAACTAAGAGCCGGCCATCCCGGTCGAGCAGACGATAAAGCTCCCCGCCAATCTCTTCACTCAGATCCACGGCCAGGGTATCAAAATATTCTAAAACTGGGGTCGCTACTTCCTGATATCCCCTCTGTTCAAAAACTTGCACCAGCCGGGCTTCCATCTCGCGCCGGCGCTTTGCTTCCCCGGGCAGCAAATCCCGGGTGCCGGCCGGAATCGGCCAGGTATTCGGGCTTTTATTGATCCCCATTACCAAGTCTCCTCCCCAAAAAATAATATCTTAAGGCTTAGGGGTTTCCTCCTGCAATCTTTGCAGCACCAAGCGATAACCCCCGGCTCCGTACTGCAGGAATCTTTTAACCCGGCTGATCGTGGCGGTGCTGGCCCCGGTCTGTTCCCCGATGGCAACGTAGGTTTTGTTTTCGGCTAACATCTTGGCCACTTCCAGACGCTGGGCCAGGGAGTGGACCTCGCCGACAGTGCACAGGTCTTCAAAAAAAAGATAGCACTCCTCTTTGCTTTGCAGCGTCAAAATCGCCGCAAAAAGCTTATCTACCAGCGGGCCGCTCAGTTTTGACCCTACTTCCATCATTAAATCCCCCGCTTAAGCCAAACCACTCCAATTTTTCAGAGTTGGTCTGTTGTATAAGTTAGTCTGTTGTTTTATGGTCTATTGCTATGTTGTCTGTTTGTGTTTATATTGTTCTGTTGTTTTATGTTGTTCTGTTGTTTAGAGCAGCTTGGCGTCATTAATAATCAGTTCAAACTGACAGCCCAGGGCCTCGGCAGCCCGGCGGCTGATAACCATTTTAGTTAAAAATATTTCAAAGTATTCCATCACCGAGCAGATACAGGTGTCAATCTTCAGTTTCATCGTAATCTGTTTTTCCACCGGGTCTACCTCTAGACAGGTATTTTCTACCGCGTAATTTACCCGGTCGCGCGGAGTAAAGTTGCCGGGATCTCTTTTGCGCACCCGGCTGCGGTGCACGTTGGATTTATCGGCTAAAATCACGGCCGCGGCCACGCTGTTTACCGGATTTCCTCCGGTGTTCTCTTCATGATTCCCGATGGCCGACATGATGATTGCCATCTCTTCCGGGTCCATATTTAATTCACTCAGTAGATAAAAAGCCAATACCGCCCCGCTTAATCCATGGTTAACCCGGTTGACCAGATTCCCGATATCGTGCAGAAAGCCGGCGATCGCAGCCAACTCACATTCCCGTTCCGGGTGACCCAATTCCTCTAATATATGGCGGCTGAGGTCGGCAATCAGCAGGGCGTGCGGCATGTCGTGCTGGATCGTGCCCATTACCTCCAGGTACTTGTCGCCGATTCCCAGGTACTGCCGGACCCGCGGATCGTTTTTGATTGTTTCAAAATCTACTTGCGCGTATTTTTTTTCTTCTTTCTTCATCGGGAAGCTCCCTCACTTTCCTCTTAGGGGGGTGTATAAAAGCTGGATTTACTTCGACTGATTCTGACGCTGCAGAGCCCGGTAACCGATGTCGGAACGATACTGGCAGCCGTCAAAACTGATCTTAGCCACGGTTTGATACGCTGCGTCAATGGCGGCGCGGATGTCTGCCCCGAGGGCAGTCACCCCTAAAACCCGACCGCCGCTCGTCACAACCTGCTCACCGGCTAAAGCCGTGCCGGCGTGAAAAACCATTCCCCCCGAGGCTGCTGCCTCTTTAAATCCCTGGATCACGCGGCCCTTCGGGTAATCCCCCGGGTAGCCCTCCGAAGCCAGCACCACGCAAACCGCGGCTTCGGGCCGCCACTCCACCGGCTGTGCTGCCAAACGGCCTTCCAAAATCGCTTCGATTATATCCACCAAATCGGTCTGCAAACGGGGCAGGATTACCTGGGTCTCAGGGTCGCCAAAGCGGGCGTTAAACTCTAATACCTGCGGCCCTTTATCGGTTATCATGAGCCCTGCGTACAAAACGCCTACGTAATCACGTCCTTCCGCACGCAGTGCCGCGACCGTCGGTTCCAAAATAGTGCGGACTACTTCCGCGTGCAGTTCCGCGGTGTAGACCGGAGCGGGAGAGTATGCGCCCATGCCGCCGGTGTTGGGACCCTGGTCCCCGTCAAAGATCCGTTTGTGGTCCTGAGCGGAAACCATGGGGGTTACCGTAGTCCCATCGGTAAAAGCCAGTATGCTGACTTCTTCCCCCTCCAGGTATTCTTCGATTACGACCGCATTGCCGGCTTCGCCGAAAACCTTATCTTCCATAATCGATTTTAGGGCGTCTAAAGCGGTCGCTTCATCAAAGGCCACGGTTACGCCTTTGCCGGCTGCCAAACCGTCAGCTTTCACCACACACGGCACCCCGATCTTCTTCAGGAAGGCTTCAGCTGCGGCCCGTTCCTGAAACACCGCGTATTCCGCCGTAGGGATGTGGTACTTTTGCATGATTTCTTTGGCCAAAACCTTGCTTCCTTCAAGCATGGCAGCCTTAGCGCTCGGGCCAAAAATCGGCAGCCCCTCGGTCATAAATTGATCGACAATCCCGTTTACCAGCGGGGCTTCAGGACCGACAATCGTCAAATCCACCTGCCGCTCTTTGGCCAAACAGAGCAGACCCGGGATATCTTCGGCTGCAATATTGACCGTTTCGGCCAGGCCGGCAATCCCCGCGTTTCCCGGGGCGCAGATAACCTGGGCGACCCGCGGGCTCTGAAGGAGTTTCCATACCAGTGTATGCTCCCGTCCTCCCCCACCGACGACTAATATTTTCAATCCGTCTTTTTTCACAAATCAACCCTCCGGTTCTTTTTACGGCTAATGCTTAAAATGCCGGATGCCGGTGAAGACCATGGCCATCCCGTGCTCGTTGGCGGCCTGGATGCTTTCCGCATCCCGAATTGAACCGCCGGGCTGGATAATTGCCGTAATCCCCGCTTTAGCCGCTTCATCAAGCGTATCCCGAAATGGGAAATAAGCATCGGAACTCATGACCGCTCCCTGAGCCTTATCGCCGGCCTGTTCCAGGGCGATGCGCGCGGAGCCGACCCGATTCATTTGTCCGGCACCTACGCCGAGGGTCCGTTTATCCTTGGTTACCACAATCGCGTTCGACTTGACGTGCTTCACGATTTTGCGGGCGAATTTCAGTTCTTCCCACTCAGCCGCGGAAGGCTGCCGCTCAGTTACTACCTGCCATTCCTCGGGATTAAGCGCGATATCATCCGTTTCCTGCACCAGAAATCCGCCCTCAACCGCCTTGATTTCTAAGTTTTCGGCGTCTTCGTTCAAGCCGACTTCCATCAACCGCAGGTTCTGCTTACGCTGCAGTACATCTAAGGCCTCGGTCGAAAAACCGGGCGCCACAATTACTTCCAAAAAGAGCTGGCTAAGCGCCTTTGCTGTATCGCCTTCCAACGGCCGGTTAAAAGCGGCGATTCCTCCGTAAGCCGAAACCGGGTCAGCGGCTAACGCCAGCTGATAAGCCTCAAGCTGCGTACTGCTCTCCGCGGTTCCACAGGGGTTAGTGTGTTTCACAATCACTGCAGCCGGCTCAGTGAATTCTTTTGCCAGCGCCCAGGCTGCCTGCAGGTCCACCAGATTATTGAAGGATAGCTCTTTTCCCTGCAGCTGTTTGGCAGTTCCCAGACCGCCGGCTGCCGGCACCAGCCGGTAAAAGGCCGCCTTTTGGTGCGGATTTTCCCCGTAGCGGAGGTCCTGCACTTTTTCGCCAGTAAGCACAAACCGATCCGGGAAAAGCGCGGATGCTTCCATAACAGCGGGTATGGCCAAGGTTTCCGGCGTTGCCGGTGCGTCCGCTTGATTCGCCGCTGGATCTACATCTGGTTTTTCGGCCGGCACCAATTGCAGTTGTTCCTTTAAGTATGCGGCAATCCACTGGTCGTATTCCGCAGTATGCGCGTAAGCCTCTGCGGCCAGCTGCATGCGCAGTGTTTCCGCCACTTGCCCGGCAGCGCGTAGCTCATTGAGGACCAAATCATAGCGGTCGGGATTGACGACTATCGCCACATCCGTATAGTTTTTGGCCGCTCCCCGCACCATGGAGGGGCCGCCAATATCGATGTTTTCAATGGCTTCCGCCAGGGTTACACCGGGCCGGGCCACCGTTTCCCGGAAAGGATACAGATTAACTACGACCAGATCAATCGGCGTAATCTGGTGTTCTTTAAGCTGGGCCAGATGCTCCGGCACCCTTCGGGCCAAAATACCGCCGTGAATCAGCGGGTGCAGGGTCTTTACCCGACCTTCTAAAATCTCGGGGAACCCGGTCACCTGGGATACTTTAGTAACCGGCAGCCCCGCATCCTGCAGCGCCTGCGCCGTGCCGCCGGTAGAAACGATTTCCCAATCCAATTCCACCAAGCCGCGGGCAAAATCTAAGATCCCCTGTTTGTTGGACACACTAATTAAAGCTCGACGCTTGACCATCGATAAATCCACCTCTTTTTTCAAACGCTAAAAGTAAACACAAAGTAGGTACACGCTAAATACTATGCCGACCGGTTCTGCTGCAACGCAGTTGGCCGTTCGCTGGTCGCCACTTTCGCCTTCGCGATGCCGCATAACCAAAGACTGCTGCGATGCAACCAGTCACTGGTCGCCCCTTGATTTAATTTTAAGAATCAATCCAGATCCGGCGGCCCTCAATCCGAATTTTTCCCCGAGCGACCATTTCCAAGGCCTGCGGGTAGAGGCGGTGTTCCTGCACCAAAATTCTTTCCGCCAAGGCATCCTCATTATCGTCAGGCAGGACCGGGACTACGGCCTGCAGCAAAATGGGACCGGTATCCATCCCCTCGTCCACGAAATGAACCGTACAGCCGCTGTAACGCACCCCGTACTCCAGGGCCTGCCGCTGCGCGTGCAGCCCGGTAAAGGACGGCAGCAGGGCGGGATGGATATTCAGCACCCGATTGGGGAACCGAGATAAAAAAACGTGCCCCAGCAAACGCATATATCCGGCCAGGGCCACCACTTCCACTCCGTAAGCGGCACAGACCTCGAACAGGGCTTCTTCATAAGCCGCTTTGGAGGGGTGGGCCGACGGCTCCAGCAATACCGCGGCAATTCCCTGGTCTTTCGCTCGGGTTAACGCGTAAGCTTCCGGGTTATCGCTGATCACCACCACAACTTCCGCGAATAAACTGCCGTTTCGGCTGGAATCAATAATCGCCTGCAGATTCGAACCCCGGCCGGACGCCAGCACCGCTAAACGTAGGGGACAGTCCCTTCTTGAAGATTGTCGAAGTAGGGGATACTTCTCAGATTCCATGGATAACTTCCCCCATAGAATCTTCCAGAGCGTCAATCATCTTGCTGATCGTCCGCGCTTCCGGCATCAGCGGGGTAAAGTCGGGGTCCTTCTGCAGGTTATTAAAAATTACCCGCATCAGATTATAAAGGTGCTTCGCTTCCTCCACAGTGAATTCCACGACCACCGTAAAAGTCGGTTGGAGTTCGTCATCATCAAGCTCACAAAACTCCTTTAAGTCCGCCTCCAGATTTTCGTCTTCGCGTACTTCCACAACACTTACATTATCCCGACTAGAGTTAAACTTCCGCAAAGCCTCTTCCTGCGCGGCTTCCATGCTGTCGGCTTCGACTAACACTTCCACGACTACCCGATAACGGTTTTTGGTTTTGGTCACAAATCCCATTAGTTTTTACCTCCTGCCTTAAATTTATCATTATTGCTTAGTTATTT
>CAYXHK010000004.1:0-8796 GCA_964464665.1 uncultured Syntrophomonadaceae bacterium | reverse complement strand
AATCCCATTAGTTTTTACCTCCTGCCTTAAATTTATCATTATTGCTTAGTTATTTTAAATACTTCATAATACTTTAAAATACTTCATAATACTCGGCGCTCAACTTAAACCGGCCGGTCTAACCTTGATACCACTATTGACAACACCATTAGCACACGACTCACGATTGACCTGCTGCTTTGACCCGGCAAAAAAATCCTATTCCAAAATTACCACGCCCGATTCGCCGGCTGCGCTGGCCTCAATTTGGCCGACCAGGTAAGCAGACTCACTCTGACCCTGCAAAAAGGCCAGGACCTCGGCTGCGGCTGCGCTGGGAACGATCAGCACCATGCCCAGCCCCATATTAAAAGTGCGAAACATTTCCCGCTGCGCCACCGGACCCTTTTCCTGAATCAGGGAGAATACCGGCGGCACCGGCCAACTTCCCAGCTGAAAACGGGCGGAGAGCCCGGTGGGCAAGATGCGGGGCACGTTTTCCAACAAGCCGCCCCCGGTGATGTGGGCCATTCCTCTCAGGGGGTAATTCTCCTGCAGTAGATTTCGAATCGTCCGTACGTAAATTTTGGTAGGGACGAGCAGTTCTTCCCCGACCGTCTTCCTTAACTCGGGCTGATACTCTTCCAGGCCGAGATCCGCGACTTCCAGCAAGACTTTGCGGGCCAAGGAATACCCGTTGCTATGCAAGCCGGTGGAAGCCAGGCCGATCAAAGCATCCCCGGCCTGGATTTTAGAGCCGTCAATAATCTCAGAACGTTCCACCACACCGACCACAAAGCCGGCAATATCGTATTCATTCTCCGCATAAAAACCTGGCATCTCTGCGGTTTCCCCGCCAATTAAGGCGCAGCCCGCCTGCCGGCAGCCTTCAGCCACCCCAGCCACCACCGCAGCAACCTGCTCGGGCTTAAGCCGGCCCACCGCCAGATAATCCAGGAAAAACAGGGGTTCCGCACCGCTGACAATAATATCGTTAACGCACATCGCAACCGCGTCAATCCCGATGGTATCGTGCCGGTTTAAAGCATGGGCTACCCGCAGTTTGGTACCCACACCGTCCGTGCCCGAAACCAGCACCGGCTCCCGGTACTGGCCGGGATTTAAAGCAAACAGGCCGCCAAATCCCCCGATCTCCGTCAGGACTTCCGGACGCCAAGTTGCCTTAACCCGTTGTTTGATCAGATCCACCGCTTGATTGCCGGCCGTAATATCCACGCCAGCCTCCCGATAGGTCACCTCCCGACCCTGAGTCAAGAAACTCACCCGCTTTCTTCCTCTAACCTTAGATTAAATCTGCCTCGCTTGGACTATCTATAAAAGTCTTGTCATTAACCTTCAGCTTGCCTATTATCATAATTTTTTTGTCCCATTCACTTGGAAGCTATCCCTTTCAAATATTCACTTGCGCCCAGCTGCGCCAATTTCTCCGCTTTGGCCACAACCTCCTGCCCCTGCTTTAATTTAAGCTCTTTTACGGCTTCCCGAATTTTCGGGTGCTTGACCCCGAGGATCTGCGCCGCTAATATCGCGGCATTCTTGGCTCCGTTAATGCTGACCGTCGCCACCGGGACCCCGGCCGGCATCTGCACCATGGAATAAAGAGAATCTACGCCCCCAAGCGTACTGGTTTTCATCGGCACGCCAATCACCGGCAACGCGGTCCAGGCCGCCAGTACCCCGCCCAAGTGCGCGGCTCCGCCGGCTGCGGCAATAATCACTTCCAGTCCCCGCGCTTCCGCGGTCTGTGCATATTCTTCCGCCTGAGCCGGGGTTCGATGCGCCGAAGCAATGGTCAGCTCATGCGCCACGCCCAATTTATTCAGGGTTTCGGCGGCCTCCCGCATCACCGAAAGATCTGAGTCGCTGCCCATTACAATGCCTACCAACGGCTTTTTCATCTTACATCCCTTCTTCCAAGAACAATTAAAAAACTGAAAAACATTAAAAACCTGCCCCTGTTTCAGCTAAAACGCATCCCCGCCGAAGTTTCGCCTGGTGAAACTTAGCACTGGCATGCTATTTATTTGCAAAATTAATAGCCCAGACAGGTAGATTTCGCCGCTCAACAGGGAAACCTACCCGTCTGGGCTTTTATCCCTACGGTGTAACGGGTTTAAACCTTAAACCCGTCTGTACCACTTGGACCAGTCCCCTCTTTGCGAAGGCGGAACCCTAGGTACACTTTCGCCTGACTGGTGGAGAAACACAGACCAAGCAGGTTGGCCCCTATCCTCCCTACCAAAACTGTTAACACATTCACAGGCATTCATTTTCTGACTCCTTTATCGTAGCAAAGCATTATCTAACTGTCAACCAAATCCATCCGTTAAATCATCTTATTCCGACACCTTTCTCCCCCTAAATTAATGATCCTGCTTATTGATAATTTCACTCCGGTCAATCAGCCGGGGCGGTTCTTCCAGCCAGCCGTTATCAATCATTATATTTATCCCATCTTCCGCGTAACTGGCAATCTCCAGCTGAGTTTTATATAAGCTTGCCGAAATATCATGCCTTAGTGCCGTGGACAAAGCGTTTCCGATATTTTGGAAACCGGCGGCAGTCAAAACAAAGATATGGTACATCATCAGCTTATCAGAAAAAGTCGCCTCAGTAGAGTCAGTAACCATTGAATCCCAGATCATCGGCAAAGGCAAATCTTCCCGGGACATAAACGACCCGAAATCATTGATAATTTTGCTGCTCAATTTAATCCCTCGGCTAATGTAGGCGCGGATCTGATTTGATTCACACACCTGTTCAAAACCGAGCAACAGAGTCTTACCAATAATATTAGTAAACACCAACTGATGCAGGTAAGCTATTTCCATGGCTAACAAAGGCCTTCGGCGACCCAGAAAACCGGTTAAAAAATTCTGGTTCTTTACAAAGTCCACTGTTTTCGCCGTGGTTATGTAGGGCGGCCGGACCAAAATCCCTTTTGCCAACATCGTATCCGTCACATTTTCGAAAAACCGCATGCTGGACAAATTACACTCGTGGTAAAATTCCCGGACGTCGGAGCGAACCGCGCCCGTAAAAGAATTGCTGTTGATTCCTAATCCCAGCATAACCATCTTATTTAGGTAAAAATGATAAAAACGTCGGAATACAAGCGCGGGGCATTTTGAAACAGCTCTTCATCCGAAAACCCTATCGGTATCGGATATTGCTCCTGACTTAAGATTTCCATTGCCCGACTAACCCGGTGACTAGTAATAGCTACTCCGTCTTCTAAAAGAAGCTTGACATCCTGATCCTCAACATTCTGAAGAAAATACTTAATAAAACAGGTAACGCAAGTGTAGTGCATGTAGGAAGTCCAGAGACTGCTAAGTTCCGTGGCGGTTAATCGGGTTTTATGCTCAACCTCCCGTTCAGAAGCCTTCCGCCGCTGCTCGGACAGATTTTCCGGCCGTTTGGATAGATCTCCCAAAATTGTAAGCCTCCCTTAAAGATTGTTTGAGTTTATTATCCCTTTAATCCTTGAAACTATTACCTATGCTGTATGCCTCTAATAATACGGTATATAGAACCCCCCCCAATGGCCACAGAAGCCATTATCATAGAATATTTCGGGGCGTGAGAACAAAATGATGAACCATTCTTTTACTGAAACATACAATAGGATTGAAGGATTAAGAAATCAATATATTTGAACGCCTTCCTATCCCCCGACTTTACATCTAAAATTAATTCCCGTTGTCCCCTGAGGGGACAAACGGAATTAATTTTAGATGTCCTTACTAGATATCCTTCCCGTACACAGTATACACTCTATCTTATAGTTGTTGTCTAATGCCCTTTCCGAAACTCCTCTCTAAGCTCGATGAAGAGATCAGTTGGGCAGACCAGGAAGCAAAAAAGAACTATCTGATCACTCAAAATCAGTTAGCTCTTTTTATATTGACAATACATTTATGTTTCCAACTCGTTGCCACAAGTCAGGTTCAGTCTTTGAATACCTTTAATTTACTGGATTTTCAGGGTTTCCAAAATCATTCCCACTCAATCGTGCCCGGCGGTTTGCTGGTTATGTCGTAGACGACCCGGTTGATGCCCGGCACCTCGTTTACGATGCGCGAAGAGATGCGCTGCAGCAAGTCGTAAGGCAGGCGCACCCAGTCCGCGGTCATAGCGTCGTCGCTCTTCACGGCCCGAAGAATTATCGGATAAGAATAAGTCCGTTCATCCCCCATTACCCCGACACTCCGCATCGAAGACAGCACCGCAAACGATTGCCAAATCTCGCGGTATAAACCCGCGTTTTTAATTTCCTGATGCACAATCGCGTCCGCCTGCCGCAAAATCTCCAGCTTCTCCCGGGTAACATCGCCCAAGATGCGAATCGCCAGACCCGGTCCCGGGAAAGGCTGCCGCCAAATAATCTCTTCGGCCAGGCCCATTTCCGCCCCCGCTTCCCGGACTTCATCCTTAAAGAGCCACTTTAACGGCTCAATCAATTTAAACTGCATGTCCGGCGGCAATCCGCCCACGTTATGGTGGCTCTTAATAGTCGCCGCAGTTTCCGTGCCGCTTTCAATAATATCGGGATAAACAGTGCCCTGAACCAGGTAGTCGATTTCCCCAAGTTTTCGGGCTTCCTCTTCAAAAACCCGGATAAACTCGGCCCCGATAATCTTTCGTTTTTCCTCCGGGTCGATTACCCCGGCTAGCCGGTTTAAGAAGCGTTCCTCCGCATCCACATAAACCAGATTAATCTGAAACTCCTCGCTGAAAGTGCGCTGCACCTGTTCCGCTTCCCCTTGACGCAGCAGGCCGTGATTAACGAAGACGCAGGTCAGCTGGTCTCCTATCGCTTGATGCACCATAACCGCGGCTACGGAAGAATCGACCCCGCCGCTTAACGCGCAGAGTACTTTTTTATCCCCGGCCTGTTCCCTAATCTCCTGCACCTTTTCTTGGATAAACGACTCCATGGTCCAATCGCCCTTGCAGCCGCAGACAGTAAACAGGAAGTGCCGCAAGATGTCTTGGCCCTGTGGGGTGTGTTTTACCTCGGGATGAAACTGAACCCCGTACAGCTTGCGCGTCGCATGCGACATCGCGGCAACTGGAGCTTGCTGGGTACTGGCGGTAGTTAAAAAACCTGGGGGAGGGCTGTCCACATAATCGCCATGGCTCATCCAACAGCTGAGTTCGACTCCCATGCCTTCAAAAAGACAATCCGCCGGCTCGCGCACCGTCAAGGTGGTTTGTCCGTATTCCCGGGCCGTGGCCCGGCACACCGAGCCACCCAAGGTATGGGCCATCAACTGCATTCCGTAACAAATCCCCAATATGGGAATCCCGCTCTCATAAAGCCGCGGATCGCAAACCGGGGCCTGCTCCGCATAAACGCTGGAGGGCCCGCCGGAAAAAATAATCCCTTTGGGATTTAACTTGAGGATTTTTTCCAAAGGGGTATTGTACGGCAGCATTTCGCTGTATACATGCATTTCGCGAATCCGCCGCGCAATCAGTTGATTATACTGTCCGCCAAAATCTAAAACCAGAACCATTTCTTTTGCCTCTCGTGCCGCCACCGAAAAACCTCCCATAAACTTTATTAGTCTCTTCAATTAACTTGCGTTATATTTTTAATATTTGCAAATGTTTATCCGCCTAACTCACGACCAAAGTCACGTATGTGCGACGAGCGGTTATTAATCCGGTTATTAATCAAGCTGAAAATATCGTTCGGGCAAAGACTCCCGGACGAACTTGCTAAACTTATTCAGTCTCTTTATTCACGCTAACTTTTTTTATGGTGTACTCGTCCCGCTCCAAAACAGTCACAAAGGGATAATGCCGGAATTTTTCAGCGTAATCCAAGCCATAGCCCACAATAAACTCATCTGGCACCGAATAACCCAGGTAGTCCACCTTAACCGGGGCCTTGCGCCGGCTGGGCTTATCTAAAAACGCGCAGATTTTAACGCTGGCGGCCTTGCGGGAGGCTAAATTCTTGGATAAGTAATTCAGGGTGAGACCGGTATCAACGATATCTTCCACAATTAAGACGTGCCGGTCCTCGATGCTCTCTTCTAAGTCATTCAAGATCCGCACCACCCCTAAAGACTCGGTGGAAGAACCGTAACTGGAAACATCCATGAAATCAATGGCAATCGGGGTTTTAATGTTGCGTACCAAATCGGCCATAAAGATAAAAGCGCCCTTTAATATACCCACCACCAGCAAGTCTTTCCCCTGGTAGTCTCTGGTTATTTCCTCGCCCAGCTGCTTGACCCGGGTTTTTATCTGCTCTTCGGAAATGAGTATTTTTCTTTCCCGTTCATACACTCGTCTCTCCTCCTTCAGCCCGTGCCTGACGTGCCTGAGGAGATTATATCACAAGCAAAAAAGAAACGAAATCCCACCCTTTAAACGTAGTTGGCTGAGTGGAAAAGTAAAGTTATAAAGACTGTCCAAAGGCTGTTGTTTAAGATCAGGATTTTCCCCTAGAAAGCAGTCCGCAAAAAGCAAACCGCCCGAACGCTCAAAGTCCAGGCGGAAAGGGTCCTCAATAAAAATTTATACCTTGGGCACAGTCAGTTGGATCGGCTGGTTGTAGTCATAAAATTCAGCGGTGATCGTCAGTTTCGTCTCCGGGTTACTTTTGCTGCATGCCGTCAATTGGCCTTTCCGGAGCAGTTGGTCATCCCGGTCTATCCAAAACTGAAAGCGGAAATCCTGCCATAAAGCTTCTAATAGTTGATTTTCCAAATCTGCGGTGCACGCCAAAACCCAACAGCTGTCATTCCCCACCTTTTCCCGGCCCAGGTTATTAATCTCCACGATTTCTTTAAAATTGAAATTGGCCAGCGGATTTACTTCCATGAGCAGAATCTCCTGCCGGGTCAAATCATAACCCGAAACCGTATACCAGCGATTAGTAAAAGGGTCTTTATTGTAAGCTGTGTCACCTACCTGGTACAGCTCAATCGGCGTATTCACCATAGTTCCCGTAAGGTGCAAGGTCTGCGCATCCGCTTTCTCGCCAAGCACCTCGCTCCAGATCTGCGCCTGGCCGTTAACGTTTAGTTCCGACACCAGTTTATAACGGTAACTCTGGGCCGCGTGGGCCTGATTCAAAGCCTGGTCCAACAGTTCTTCCGCGGAAATAAAATGATTGGGGGCGCGCAGATAATACCACCCCCCACCAAGGATAAATAGGCCGATTAACCCGCTTATAATGATGGCTCTCCACCGTTTGGAAAGATCAATAATTAAAGCCTGCATATTACTCCCCCTAAAACCCGGACTCTCAACATATTTTATTTAAGCGTAGCTCTAATTATTACGCCTAAAACAAAACCTTCCAGATGCAGACGCTTAAGCAAAAGAGCAGCAATCAAAAAAACAGCATTGAACTTGAAAAAGAACGTTGCCAGATAGAGCGGCAGTAAAAAAATAGCAGCGCACTTTAAAATGACGCTGCCAAAATGCCATTATTAAATAAAACCGATAAAATGAGCCACTATCATATCTAAGTATACTTTCATATTTAAGTATACTTAAGGATAAGGATTCAACAATTATAATTCTAACTAATTATAATTGTTAACTAATTACCAGGCTAATTACTAGGCCAAAATCGATAAATCCGGATAAACGACCAGCTCGCCCGGCAGAATTTCAATTTTCAAAATCCGCACAAAATCAAAGATGGTGATTCCATCAATCTTCGAGGCAAAGGCCGTGGATAAATACGGAGATTTATTTAAATTGAAACTGATGCGGTTGCACAGCACGTCTATAAATTCCCGATTCCCCAGGACCCGGTCCATTTCAAACTTGCTGTCCATCACGGTTTGCAGGACCTGTACCAAGATCCCGGCCAACAGATAAGCGACCACCTCGTTCGAAATCACATCTTGAGGTTCCACGATCTCAAAATCGAATTTCCGTTCATTAAAATCAAAAATAAAACGTTTAAGCTCCGCTGCGGTAAAAACGTCACAGGGGGTCTGTTCCGCCAGGAGTTTTACTCTTAAATTAAAATTGATCTGGTCCTTGACTAATTCAACGTTTACATCTTCTAAACGCTGGATCAGCTTAAAGTTTTGACGCAGATAATCGTTGACCTCCGCTTGCGGAAAGACCAGCCGGTTCCCTTTTAATTTACTGAGGAACCCTTTACTTTGCAGAATCTTAACATACTCCTTCAGGCGTTCGGGGCTCAGCTCAGCCTTTTTAACGTCTTTTTTTCGATCCGCGCTTAATTCATCGCCTATTGTAAGATTCCCTCCGATCATTAGCCTCCACCTCCTGTTTTATAATCTGGACCAACTTCACGCCCAGATTTATTGCATTATTAATATGAATGGTTCGCCACCTTTTCCCTAAATTCCTCTTTTTGAATTGAACAATCAAAACTATTTTTTACTGTATAGTTGATTGCTGGCCTTTCTAAAAAGCTCCTCCATCTTCGTATCGGGGTCGCTTTGCACCGCAAAGCCGGTGGTAATCTGCACCGGGCATCGCGGATGCCGCTGATTAAAATCAGCCACCCTCTCCACAATCTGTTTGGCTAAGCTGTCGATTTCCACGGCTTTACAATTAGAAAAGAGGATGGCGAATTCATTATTGCTGATCCGACTGGTCAAGATATCGTGATGACAGACGCAGGTGCGAATTAAGCTGGTTATATCGCTGATGATGGTTTTGTATTCTTCCCGTTCCGGATCCTGTCGGTCAAGCTTCGCTCCTTCCACCAAACAAATAAGCAGACCGGCTGGATAAAAGCGATTGCAGGTATCAAAGCGGTGCAGTTCCTCCAAAAAATAGGATCGG
>CAYXHK010000003.1:8026-23951 GCA_964464665.1 uncultured Syntrophomonadaceae bacterium | reverse complement strand
TATATCGGCGAATTTGCCATCGGCGTCAATCCCTATATCACCAGGGCGATCAAAGATACCTTGTTTGATGAGAAAATTGCCGGCTCTATTCATTTTACCCCTGGCAGCACCTATGATGAATGCTCCAACGGCAATGAATCCGCCATCCATTGGGATCTGGTCTGCATCCAGACCCCAGAATTTGGGGGCGGAGAAATTTACTTTGATGATGTCTTGATTCGTAAAGACGGACTTTTTGTCCACCCCGAACTTTTACCCCTAAACCCGGAGAACTTAAAGTAATGGGTTTTAAGTAAACTTTGGCATAAGTGCCCATCTCCGTGAAGCAAGGGGCCGTTCTTTTTGCTTCCTTTTGCTTCGCTTTAATTACTAAAAGAGAATTAGACCTTAATACTCGGTAAACCTTATTTTATTGGTGGTTGTGTCTTATAGGCATGGGTGGTTATTAAGAAAACTTATAACAGAAAGAAAACTAAGGAACCGATTAAGAAGCCGAATAAATAAAAGAAGGGTCAAATCCAGAAAAAGCGGTCAACACGATCAATTAAATAAAGAGCGAACAAAGCAGTCAACCAAAAGAAGAGGGGTCAAGAATTAAAAAACCGGTCAACGCTGTCATCAATGGCTGCGCTGACCGGTTTCTTATATTGGCTTAAGTTTAGGTTGATTATAATTATTAGCTTCTTACTATTTGGCTTAGTTTTTGTTAACCACTCATGCCACAAGGCATAACCGCTAATGAAAATAAGTCTTATTAGTTTAATAGTTGGGTTACGGGGTAACGCTTGTAATTTCGTAATGGGAAAATTCCATACTGAAACTGGCGCGGCCTTGGGTAAGCGACCGGATCGCCGTGGAATAACCGAATAGTTCGGCTAAAGGTACCAAAGCCTTGATAATTTGCGTACTGTTACTGGTATCCATAGATTCTAAGTGACCCCGCTTGCTGTTAATGCTGTTGATGATATTACCGGTATAATCTTCGGGTGAGGTTATTTCCAGCTTCATTATCGGCTCAAGCAGTTTGGGGCCGGCCTTGACCAAAGCCTCTTTAACCGCCAGGGATCCGGCCATCTTAAAGGCCAGCTCCGATGAGTCGACCTCATGGTAAGAACCATCGATTACCGTAATCTTCAAATCCACGACTGGGAACTTTTTGATCGGCCCTTCTTTTAAAGCCTCTTGAATTCCCGCGTCTACTGCCGACAGGTATTCCCGGGGGATCGCGCCGCCGATGATTTTGTGTTCAATGGTCAGACCTTCCGCCGGTTCAATGAGCAGTTTAACGTGGCCATACTGACCGTGCCCGCCAGTCTGTTTAACGTAACGGCATTCACCTTCGACTTGACGGGAGATGGTTTCTTTATAAGCAACTTGGGGTTGACCCAGGTCTGCTTCTACTTTAAATTCCCGGGTTAAGCGTTCCGCAATAATCTCCAAGTGCAATTCGCCCATGCCAGAGATTATAGTCTCTCCGGTATCGGAGTTAACTGAGACTTTAAAGGTCGGGTCCTCAGCCGAAATTTTGGCCAGGGCATCAGCAACCCGAACCTGATCCATTTTTTTACGGGGTTGAATCGCAATCGATATTACCGGTTCCGGAAATTCAATGTTTTCCAGTAATAACGGGTATTCTTCCGTAGATAAGGTATCGCCGGTTCCGACGTCTTTCAAGCCAATAATTGCCCCAATATCCCCGGCTTTGATCACCGGGACATCTTCGCGGTGGTTAGCGTGCATTTTCAGCAAGCGGCCGATGTGTTCCCGTTTTTGTTTGGAGGCGTTGTAAACGTAACTGCCGCTACGGATTTGCCCCGAATAAACCCGTACAAACGCGAGTTTCCCCACGTGACGGTCGGTAATAATTTTAAAGATGAGGGCGGTTAAAGGCGCTGTCTCGTCTAAAACTATTTCTACTTCTTGGTGGTCTTCAACTCCAATCGCCAGTTGTTGGCTGGTTTCCGCCGGTGAGGGCAAATAGTCGACGATGCAGTCCAGCAAAAACTGCACCCCAATATTGCGGTAAGAACTGCCGCACATGACCGGAACGATAGAGCCGGCAATGGTCGCCTGGCGCAGCACCGCTTTAATCTGGCTGGCGGGAATGGATTGGTTATCCAGATACTGTTCCATTAAGGCATCATCATACTCTGATAAGGTCTCTAAAAGTTGGTTATGCTGAAACTGAGCCGTTTCTTCCAAGGACTCAGGAATAGGCTGGATCTCGAAATCCTCACCGGAATCGTTCGAGTAAGCCAGGTACTGGAGATTGACTAAATCAATAATCCCCACCAGTTCCGTATCTTCGATAATGACTGGCATGGTGATTACCAGGGGATTGGCTCCCAGTCTTTTTTTGATTTGCCCGACTACGCTGGCAAAGTCAGCCCCAATAGCGTCCATTTTGTTGACATAGGCCAACCGGGGCACGCCGTATTTATCCGCTTGCCGCCAAACGGTTTCCGATTGCGGTTCGACCCCGCCTTTGCCGCAAAAAATGGCTACTGCGCCATCGAGAACCCGCAAACTGCGTTCTACTTCAGCGGTGAAGTCCACGTGTCCAGGTGTATCGACAATGTTTATCTGTGTCCCCTTCCAGTTGCAACTGGTAGCGGCAGAGGATATCGTAATCCCTCGTTCTTTTTCTGAAGGGAGATAATCCATGATACTTTCGCCGTCGTGGGTTTCCCCCAGCTTGTGGGTCCGGCCAGTATAGTAGAGAATTCTTTCGGTTGTGGTAGTTTTGCCCGCATCAATATGGGCAATAATTCCGATGTTCCGCATTGTAACCTGCCTTATAAAATTATTGGCGTAAAATTTGACACCTAGCATAATATTATACACAGCACTTTAATTCTTGTCAAAAGATTTAAGTTGTGAACAATTATTGGTCAAGAGCGTTTCAAAATTGCCGTTTTAGCAAAGCAGAGCGATAGACCGATAATTGAGTAAACTAAAGAGGAAAATCGAGGTGTTTGTTGAATACTAAAAAGACAGGCACGCCAATTTGCGAGATTAACTGATTGTTTATACCGGAAAATTTTAGCCGGGAGATTAAACCTTAAGTCATTATAGCTGACGAAGATTAGATAACGCTGGGAAGGAGCGAATGTCGTGAAAATCTATCAAGGAACCATTAATAATGGAAAAGCCTATGTAACCGTGCAAACAAGCGAGGCCGCCGATCCCGTGCCGCTCAAACACCTGGTTAAACACACTCCTATGGGTTTTAACTGGGGGGTAAACGGCGGATCTGGGGCTTCTGATTTGGCTTGGTCGATATTAATCGACCTGCTGGGAGGAGAGTCGGTAGATTTTATAGAATTTATCTACCAGAAGTTTAAAAAAGAGATTATCTTTAATCTGGAAGATACGGAATGGTCTTTAAGCAGTGATATTATCCAAGAATCGATTAAAGATTATAAACAATGGTTTGACAGTGAATATGAAAAGAAGGTGACCCTCAACTGCCCGGTTAATAAAAACCTTTCCTTAAGCGCTACGGGAAATGTGGAAATGCTGATTAAACTGAGTAATGAAATCAAAGCCCTGACCTCCGCAAACAGCCTTGATTTAACCGGAACCTTCTTCGGCCAAATGTATTATTCAATTATGGATCATTGTGAAACCATCAAAGACAACCTAGAGAACAAAATCGCTGGCAATCAATCCTAACAAAGAGGAAGAGGCCCACGTTAATTGCCTGAATTAACTGGGGCCTTTTAATTTACAGCTTGTTTCCTTATTATACTTGATTATACTTGTTCTTTACTGCTTAAGATGCCGGGTTTAATATAATTTACCGTGGCAGCGTTGCAATAATCTGTTGCTAACTCAGTTTTCCCCGCAGCTGCTATTTCACTACCATAACCGAGCAGTGGGACAAGGTGGTCACCTTGCTGCTGATGCTGCCTAATAAGAGGCGCTGCAGGCGGTTTAAGCCGCGGTTGCCGATCAGGATTAAATCAAAATTTTCTTTCTCCGCGAGCTTACAGATGATTTCGGCAGGGGGCCCGCTTTCGAGCAGCAGATTTGCGGGTATATCCGGGCCCAGAGTTGTTTTGGCGCTTTCCAGTACTTTTTTAGCCGCTTCGTTTAGTTCATTATAAAGCTGCGGATAGTCCAAAGGCATATACATCCCGTTAACTAACATGACCTCATTGTGATTTACCACTACGTGCAGTAAGGTAACTTCTTTGGCGGAACCTTCCTCAATCATCTTCCGGGCAATTCCTACGGCTTTTATCGAGGCTGCCGATCCGTCTATTGCTACCAGTATCTTTTGAAACATAGCCAAAGCCCCCCTTTAATCATATTATACCAGATGATTAGGCTTAAAGTTTCTATAATTTTAAGCTGACTGTGGTCAGTTGGATTCGCTCAATTGGTTTCTTTGGAGATTTACTTAAATCAGCGGTTGGAAAGCTGCCTCTGGACACACTTTTAAAACAGTATTACAATAACGGTAAATTCTATTTTTTGGATTATGCGTGTTAGGCGGAGGTATTTTACCGTATGCGCAAACCCAGTCGTCGCAAGCGAGATAATCAAAACCAACAAATCAAACAAACCTGGCTGGTAAATCTTCTGCAGTATCTGCCTAAACTCAAGGACTGGCAGCTATCCTTGCCGAAAGACGAAGCTGCCGTTTTCTACCCTTTAATCATTAGTACAAATCTACGGCGGATGCGGGTGGTGGCCTTATTTCTCATCTTGACGATGCTGCTGCTTATCCTATCGGACTTGTCTGATATTGACCGTTTACAAAACGGAGTTTCCTTTGAAACAGAACAGATCTATACGGGTATTATCACCATCCGACTCTGCATCATCCTGATTTCTTTATGTTTCCTGTTCGTCGTCCGTAACTTAGATGCCCTGGAAAAACGGAGCCGATACTTTCATAAATGGCAAATCGGGTTTATTCTGTCTATTTTCACGGGTTTATCCCTGCATACCGGCATATCACAGCCGCTTAAGGCAGATATTACTGTCTACCTGATGGCGGTTTTTATCTGCTCCGCTTTTTTATATCTTTCCGGGAGAGAAAGCATCATCATTTATAGCACGGCCTGGCTGGTCATGGCGGTGACGGTTTGGATTTTTCAAGCGAATACGTCTTTAGCGCTTGCCAATATAATTAATGGATTCATTATGGGATGCTTAGCTTTATTTGTTTCTAAGATGATTTGCTTTAATAGGCTTCAGGAATTTATGAACCTGCGGGTTATCGAGCAGCAACAGGAAGAATTGCAGCGAAGCAACGCGCAGCTCGAAAGGCTGTCTTATCGGGATGCCTTAACTGATTTACCTAACCGACGGTATTTCGATGATTATATTTCGCGCGAGTGGAGGATGGCCGCCCGCGAAAATGAACCGCTGTCTTTAATCATTTTTGACATAGATTATTTTAAACAGTTTAACGATACATTCGGACACTTGGCTGGGGATGAGTGCCTTACCACCGTGGCTTCCACCTTGAATAAGATTCTTAAGCGGCCTTGTGATTTGTTAGTCCGTTACGGTGGGGAAGAATTCGTGGTGGTTTTGCCTAAAACTAAACTCCCGGAAGCCAGATATCTGGCCGAAATCATGCGTTCAACCATAGCCGAACTGCAGATTGAGCATCCTTATTCCGCCTCTGGGTATTTAACCATAAGTCTAGGGGTGGCGGAAAGCTATCCGACCTGGGAAAATGCCCCGGGGATTTTGATCGCCGCCGCCGACGAAGCCATGTATCAAGCGAAAAAGGCCGGGCGTAACCAGGTTTGCTCGGGATTGAGGTTTAGCTTTAGCCTAAATTAATCTTGTTGGAAATTAGTAGTTATTGAAAATATTTTTTTGTAAATATTAATTTTTGGTTTACTTTAAGGATACTTCAGGGTAAAATAGTACAAGGCTCAAGTATCGGTCTAGTGAGGTTTAGTTAATTTCTCCTTCTCAGTAGCCTTACATGGTAAGGGAGGTAGAAGGTAAGTAGAACCCCTAAACCATTTTGGGTAAAATAATTGAGGAGGAATTCTATAATGTACGAAGACAAAACTTTAACCTGCCGGGACTGTGGTGATAACTTCACTTTTTCCGCTTCGGAACAAGAGTTCTACGCAGAAAAAGGGTTCACGAATGAACCAGGTCGTTGCCTGCAATGCCGCTTGGCTCGTAAGCAAAACAACAGCGGTTATAACCGCGGACCTCGTCCACAACGCGAAATGTTCGCAGCAGTTTGTGCAAACTGTGGGATAGAGACCGAAGTGCCTTTCCGCCCGAGTGGGGATCGCCCGGTATATTGCCGTGAATGCTTTAGCCGTAACAATCGTTACTAATTTAAAGCTAACAACAGCAAATAAGTTATAGTTAACGATATAAAAGACCTCAGCCAGCACTAGCCGGCTGAGGTCTTTTTATCGGCTATTACAGGGAAAGTATTAACTATTAAAGTATTGAATATTATTGACTAATTACAGGCTTTTGTCGGGGATACTTCATTTAAAGTACATCTAAGGTGTCAGACTTTTACAAGTAATTAAAACAACAAGAACAACTAGTATTATCTGTTTCTCCGGTAAAGTTTTGTAATATTAGCTTTTTATTCATTAGGTAAATTTTTAAAATAATAAATAAAACCTGACTAAAATCAATATACTAAGATTAAATACAGTACTTCCGAATTCAACAGAATAGGAGGAACAAAGTAAAAATGAAAGCAACAGGTATTGTTAGACGGATAGATGATCTAGGCAGAGTTGTTATCCCAAAAGAAATTAGACGCAATTTAAGGATCAGAGAAGGCGAGCCATTAGAGATATACGTAGATCGGGAAGGCGAAGTCATCCTTAAAAAATATTCCGCCATTAGTGGACTAGGTGATTTTGCCCAAGAGTATGCTGATTCCCTGCATGAAGCTACTGGACATATTACGTGTATCGCTGATCGAGATCACATTATTGCGGTTGCCGGAGCGCCCAAAAAAGAATTTCTGAATAAAACCTTGGATCTAAGCATGGAAAAGGTGATGGAAGATCGGAAAACTATTTATATCGAGGCTGGGGAAGGCCCGAACCGGCAAAGTTTCGCGATGTTAGATGAAGAGAATGAGCAATTAAATCTATTGTCCAAGGTTATCTCACCAATCATCGCCGAGGGAGACCCGATCGGTGCAGTAGTAATTATTGCTAAGGACAAAGAGATTAAAATGGGCGAAATGGAACGAAAACTAACGGAAACTGCGGCGAGTTTTATTGCTAAGCAAATGGAATAGGGAGTATGACACTATAATTTTTAGAGAAATTATTACTTTAATTTAAATTAAACTTATAAGACAAAGCAGCTGTATGACTCATACGGCTGCTTTGTCTTATAAGTTCACTTTATAAAAATTCCTCTGAAAAAGCTCTCCGCTGTTTTGTCGTATACAATATTTTTTGTTAAGGAAACAAACTCCATTATTTTTTTTAGCTAAAAGTATGATAAGATTAAAAAAATACCTAAAGGAGCTGAAAAAATGTCGGATGAAATCAAAATCACGTTGACACATTCCCCTAAGCCAAAACCGGATCAAAGCAACCTTACATTTGGACATAATTTTACAGACCATATGTTTATTATGGATTATACAGAAGGAATCGGCTGGCATGATCCCCGAATTGAACCATATGCACCACTATCCTTAGACCCGTCAACCATGGTATTACACTATGGCCAGGCTATTTTTGAAGGATTGAAGGCTTATAAAACCAAAGATGGCCGAATCCTCCTTTTTAGGCCAACCAAAAACATGGAACGGGTAAATGTTTCGAATGAACGTCTCTGCATTCCGCCTATAGATCCGGAATTTGCGGTGAAGGCTATCAAAGCCATTGTAAAAGTTGATCAAAACTGGATCCCTGAAGCTGAAGGGACTTCTTTATACATAAGACCCTTTATCATTTCTACAGACCCATATCTGGGAGTGAGGGCTTCCCTTACTTATAAATTTATCATCATCTTATCGCCGGTTGGAGCTTACTATCCTGAGGGCATAAATCCCGTTAAAATATACGTTGAATCTAATTATGTCCGAGCGGTTAAGGGCGGGATTGGCTTTGCCAAAACTCCCGGCAATTATGCGGCAAGTCTTAAAGCCCAAGTGGAAGCACACGAAAAAGGATTTACCCAAGTTTTATGGCTGGATGGCGTAGAAAAGAAGTATATCGAAGAAGTGGGCACCATGAATGTGTTTTTCAAAATTAATGGTGAGGTTATTACCCCTTCGCTCGAGGGCAGCATCCTAGCGGGGATCACCAGGGACTCTACGCTTGCGCTCCTGAAGGATTGGGGCATTCCGGTAACAGAAAGAAGAATTAGTATTCAAGAACTGTTTGAAGCCCATGCGAACGGACAGCTGGAAGAAGCTTTCGGCACCGGAACAGCGGCGGTTATTTCGCCGATGGGAGAATTAAACTGGAATGACAATACGATTTTAATTAATAATGGGCAGATAGGCGAATTATCCGCCAAGATCTATAACACCATTACTGGCATTCAAAGCGGAACGCTGGAAGACAAATATGGCTGGGCAGTTGAAGTAAAGTAGCTTACGATTTGAATCCGGAATTTTCGATCCCCTAGATTAATCTATTGGTGGTTGAGCAAACTAAGATGAGGACCATTAGACTATTTAAAAGGGGATGGTAATATGCGGCTTAATCGAGCCCAAGAAATTTTTAATTCTTTAGGTGTCATTGAAGTCTTGCATCACGACTCGCCGATCTGGATTGAACAGATTAAGGATGAGGTGGCTATGATCCGCTACCTGAATACTGAAGAGCGGATACAGGTGCCGGTTGGAGAACTGCGCGAACCCAACAACTATGCGCAATAAGAATCAAGCGAAGCTAAACCGGCCAAGTGATCCGAATGAGGAAATTCTAACGAAGCGATATAAGCGATCGAGCTCAGGCAAAACATAAGAGAGAGGGATACGTTTGAAAAAGGCAGTTATTAACATGGACAAGGGACCGATCGTGATAGAACTCTTTGATAAAGAGGCCCCGAAAACGACAGGCAATTTTGAGGACCTGGCCAATAAAGGATTCTACGATGGACTAACTTTTCATCGGGTGATTAAAGATTTCGTAGCGCAAGGCGGCTGTCCAAATGGCAATGGCACCGGCGGCCCCGGCTACACCATCCCCTGCGAAACCAAGGGAAATCCTCATAAGCATGAACGAGGTTCTTTATCAATGGCCCACCGCGGACCGAATACCGGCGGCAGTCAATTTTTTATTGTCTATGCTCCGCAGCCCCACCTGGACGGGGTACATACCGTTTTTGGCCAAGTGCTGGAAGGGATGGAAGTGGTGGATCAGATTAAACCCGGAGATAAGATGAATAAGGTTACGGTTGTTGAGGAATAAGCTGAAGAAAACTTCTGGTCGTTCGAAAGTAAAACTGCCGGGATAGATTAACTGGGCCAGCGTGCGACGTGCGGTACTGATCAACCCGGCAGTTTTCAATTTAGTTTTGCATCATCGTCAACGCAGGCGGATTATTGGTTCAAATGCTTTGTGTTAGCATGTTTTGTGTTAGAAGCAGCCGCCGCCATTCGATTTTTTCTTAAAAAAGATTATGAAGAGAATCACCGCGATAATAATTATCCCAATCAACGATGACCCACCGTTAAAATCTACAAAAGCTTCTCCAGGCATTCCAAGCACCTCCTTTGATGAAGAAATTTTCCTAATAACCCAGTAACAGCATATTCGGGGCTTAGATAAATGGTTCTTTTGAATTTTGGCTTCAACAAGCGGCGTCTTAAATTAAGCTTTATGCAAGAATAGCTTAAAGCATTAAATTTATTCCTTTAATATAACTGTCCTTAAATTCTTAAAGGCGAAAACAGAAATTTTTCAATGGTCTAAGTTAATTTATGAATTTTCTCGCCAATTTCATAAAAAAGGACTATAATAAAATCCGTGTTTGTACAGAACGTTTATACAGAACGTTTATACAACTGTTTTACAGATCAATCGTGTTTAACTCGCTAAACAGATTTTTAAAGGGAAGGACTAAAGCTATATATGACACCGGATTTGCTGCGTAACTTAGCCATCATTGCCCACGTTGACCACGGCAAGACCACCTTGGTGGATGGCATGCTCAAACAGAGTGGGATTTTTCACGAGAAACAGGCAGTTGAAGAGCGGGTGATGGACCGCAATGACCTGGAGCGGGAACGCGGTATCACCATCATGGCCAAAAACACCGCCGTCTTTTTCGGCGATTATAAACTAAACATAGTCGACACCCCCGGACACGCTGATTTCGGCGGAGAGGTTGAGCGCATCGTCCAGATGGTGGATGGGGTATTGCTTTTAGTCGACGCTTTTGACGGACCCATGCCGCAGACTCGGTTTGTGCTCCGCAAAGCTCTGACAGCCGGACTGGCGCCGATAGTGGTTATAAATAAGATTGATCGGCCAGGCGCCCGGCCCAAAGAAGTACTCGATGAAGTCCTGGAACTGTTTATGGAACTGGACGCCAGCGACGAACAGCTGGATTTTCCGGTGATCTATACTAATGCCCGCGCTGGTACAGCTTCCTTAGATCCGGAGACTTTCGGCGTAAACCTGCAACCGCTTTTTCAGATGATTGTGGACAAAATACCGGTCCCAGGCGGCAACCCTGAAGCCAAGCTGCAATTAGGGGTAACCATGGTTGATTACGACCCTTATTTGGGACGGCAGGCAGTAGGCCGCGTCCATAACGGACGGATTAAGGCCAAACAAGAGGTGGTCGTGCTTGAGGGCGGCCAAAACCCACGGTTGCAACGGATCGCGGGCTTGTATGTTTTTGACGGCCTTAAAAAAGTATCGGTTGAAGAGGCTTCAACCGGTGAAATTGTGGTTGTAGCCGGCCTCGAGAATATTAATGTTGGGGATACAATCGCGGATCCGGAAAATCCGCAGCCGCTCAACTTTGTGCAAATTGACGAACCGACGGTATCCGTAGCCATCCAGGTAAACAAGAGTCCCTTTGCCGGTCGGGAGGGGGAATATGTCACCTCGCGGAAATTGGGCGAACGCCTGATGCGGGAACTGGAATCGGACGTCAGTCTGCGAGTAGAGACGACTGATTCCCCGGACACTTTTCAGGTATCAGTGCGCGGGGAGCTTCATTTGACGATCCTCATTGAAACGATGCGCCGGGAAGGCTACGAGTTTGAGGTGTCCAGGCCGCGGGTAATTGAGCGGGAAATAGAGGGTGTTCAATGTGAACCTATTGAAGAATTAGTAATTGAGGTCCCGGAGGCTTACGTTGGTATAGTAATGGAGGGCTTGGGACCGCGTAAAAGCGAACTTGTGAATATGGTGCATAAAAGAGATGGCCAGGTAGTTTTGGAATTTCACATCCCCACCCGAGGCCTGTTTGGCTATCGCTCCGAGTTCATGACGGATACACGGGGGCTGGGGATAATGAATCATTCTTTCCACCATTACGCTCCCTACCGCGGAGAAATTACAACGCGATCACGGGGTTCGCTGGTCAGTTTTGAGGCCGGGGAGACCAATGCTTACGGTCTGGAAAATGCCCAAGAACGGGGAGATTTGTTTATCGGCACTGGGGTGCCGGTTTACCGGGGAATGGTTGTCGGGGAATACTCCCGAGCCGGTGATCTAGCCATAAATGTCTGCAAGAAAAAGCAACTGACAAATGTGCGCAGTTCCACCTCCGACATTGCGACCAAATTAACGCCGCCCCGGCTTATGGGGCTCGAGCAATGTCTCGAATTTATTGCGGATGACGAATTACTGGAAGTAACCCCGAAGTCAGTACGGATGCGCAAACAAACCCCGGCCTGAAGGTCAGACGCATAAATTTTGAATAAACACCCATACAATGCATCATTCTGACCAGCAGTATAAAGAACCAACTGTCAAGTTTATTCTGGAACAATTTCACAAAGGATTGCCTCTGGTAGACCGAGGTGGGTGGTTTATAAGAAGTATAAAAAAGGAACCGAGAATTATCGGTTCCTTTTTTTATGAAAACTTTATTGTTTTTTCATAGATTTGTCATATTTTTAAACCCAATTAGGATTATTATGGATTTAAAGTTAAATAAGTGGAGTGAGGGCAAGCATGTTTCAAAAAATAAAAACTTTTGGTTCCCGACTGATGAAGCTGTCGACAGTCAGTAAAACCCGCACCTTTTGGTTAGTGGCCGGTTTGATTGTACTATGCAGCGGGGGGTTTTTAGTTTATCAAAGTTTTTTCGGCAGCAATCAAGGGGCTGTGGGAGTCCTGGCTAAATGGTTTAACCAAAGCGAGGATATAACCTATCTGACTGTCCCCGTAACTAAGGAGACGATTACGGATGTGGTTCAGGCTACCGGAACTCTGGAGCCGGTGCGGAAAGTGGAACTCAGTTTTAAAAATGTAGGTGAAATTAAAACGTTGAATATTCAAGAAGGAGACCGGGTGAAAGCGGGGCAATTACTGGCCGAACAGGACCCCCGCGACCTTAATGTCGAGCTTAATCAAGCCGAAAGAGATATAGCGCAAAACGAAATCCAAATCCAGAAATTAATCATCAGCCAAAATAAAGCGCTTAAGACTTTAACCCAACAGCGGGAACTGCTGGCGGCTGGGATCATCGCTCAGGATGAATTAGATCAAGCCCAAGACGATTACGCTAACTCTGAGTTAGACCTTGCTTCCGCAAAGTCCCAACTGGAAAACAGCCAAGCCAGACTGGAAGTGGTGCGAAATGATTTGGCGGCCACCAAACTAATCGCTCCTTTTGCCGGCATCGCCAGTCTGGTCAACGGGGATGTAGGGCAGCGAAGCGGCGGTGGCGACGGTTCCGGGGTTAACGCTTTTATCACCATTATCAGTGATGACTTGCAGGTCACTGCTTTAGTTAATGAAGTTGATATCGGCCGGATTAAAGTTGACCAAAAGGTAGAGTTTACTTCGACCGCTTATCCGGAAACCATTTTTCAGGGTGAAGTACTAAAGATTTCCGCGGAATCAACCACGGTGAGCAATGTGCAGTTTTACGAGGTGCTCCTCTCCGCAAACGACCCGGATCGGCTGCTCCATCCTGGCATGTCGGCAGCCGTTAGCATAATTAAAGCTAGGAAAAACGAAGTCCCGACTGTTCCCATGCTGGCCTTGACTTATGCGGAGTCTTACCTGAGTAAAAACTCACCGGCAGCAGCCCGTGCGGGTACTAACCCCCCCGGTGAAACACTGGCCGCAGTTGAAGGAAAGGCCACAGAAGGAACAGCCGAAAATGAACGGAATAGCCCCTCTAATCGTAACAATAGCACAAATCGAAAGGCGATTGTGATTTTAGAAGGGGGCCTGCCGGTCGTTAAATATGTGGAAGTGGGATTAAACGACGGCCAGAATATCGAAATTGTTGAGGGGCTACAATTAGGGGAGGCCGTGGTTATCGGGACTAATCAAACTGGGGCATCCGCTTCCGGCTCGGCTGCTTCCTCTTCCAGGACGACGAATTCCACTCCGAATCGAACCGGAAATCCAATGGGCCCTGGAGGACCATTTTAAGGCATTTTAAGGCTCAGACTAAGCAGCGAAGGTTGAGGGTAATAACAGATGGATACGGCAATTTTAAACCTGGTCAATATCAGTAAGACATATCAAGGGGCCGGCAGTCCGGTGCCGGCCTTGC
Organism: uncultured Syntrophomonadaceae bacterium; assembly: GCA_964464665.1. Lineage (GTDB taxonomy): Bacteria > Bacillota > Ch66 > Ch66 > Ch109 > CAYXHK01. Next base: position 10,274 of record CAYXHK010000003.1, on the reverse strand, counting down.
AGGGGGTTTCGTTTCGGCTCCTTAAGGGGGAAATGGTGGCCATAATGGGGCCTTCCGGTTCGGGTAAATCAACGCTCATGAATTTGTTGGGGTGTTTGGATAAGCCGGATGCCGGCAGCTATACCTTTGGGGAGCAAAACGTTATGAAACTAAGTAAGGATCAGCTGGCATTCCTGCGCAACCGCCGAATCGGCTTTGTTTTTCAGAATTTTAACCTGCTGGGAAAATCCAACGCCCTGGAAAACGTTTCTTTACCCATGATTTACGCCAAAGTCCCCCGAAGGGAACGTGAAAAAAGAGCGCGCGAAATGTTGGGCTTAGTGGGACTGACCGGACGCGAACACCATTTGCCCAATCAACTTTCCGGAGGGCAGCAGCAGCGGGTAGCTATTGCCCGGGCTTTAGTGAATAAGCCAGAATTGCTACTCGCGGACGAACCAACCGGCGCTCTGGACACCCGAACCAGCGAGGAAATCATGGCGCTGTTACAACAGCTGCACCGCGAACAAGCACTTTCCCTGATAATCGTGACGCATGATCTGGATATTGCCCGGCATTGCCAACGAATTGTCCGCCTAAGCGACGGCCAGATAGTTAACGCGGAAAAGGTGGAGTAGCCTTATGAGGCCTAAGAAATAAGCATTAAGGAGGAAGGCTAAAGCATGGATTTGTTCCTTACCCTGCAAATAGCTTGGCAAAGCCTAATCGCCAATAAAATGCGTTCGATCTTGACGATGCTGGGGATCATAATCGGGGTAGCTGCGGTTATTGTCATGGTATCCTTAAGTCAAGGGGCTACCGCGGGGATTACCGAAAGGATCTCCGGTATGGGGTCTAATCTTTTGATGGTTAATCCGGGTGGCGGTTTTGGACCGGTCCGGGGTGTCAGTACGGCTCAACTGACTTATGCAGACGCGCAGGCTATCAGTCGTTTGCCGCTGGTCGAAAACGTAGCCCCGGAAGCTTCCACTCAGGCAACGGTCACTGCTGGGAGCAATACCTGGACTACTTCGGTAAGCGGAACCGTGCCGCAAATTCAAAAAATAAAAGACTGGCCGACCGACCAAGGAGGATTCTTTAGTGAGGCTGACGTGCAGCGAGGCGCTTTGGTGGCGGTGTTGGGTCAAACCGTAGTAGATAACCTTTTTCCCCAAGGTTTAAATAAAAGCGATGCGGAAATTCAAATCAACGGCTTAAAGTTTACGGTAATCGGGGTGCTTAAAAGTAAAGGAGCCGCCGGTGCCGGCAGCGACCAAGACGATGCGATCTATATCCCCCTAACTACGGCGCAACAGAGGTTTCTGGGCAGCAACAGCTTGCGGATGATTAATGTCCAAGCGGTCAGTCAGGAGTCCCTTCCGTATTTAAAGGAATCGATTACGTCTTTGCTGCGGCAGCGGCATCGTCTCGCGGAATCGGCGGAAAATGATTTCCGCATCCAGGATATGGCGGAGGTCCTTTCCACGATTGAAGACACGACCGAGATCATGGCGTTCTTACTAGGCGGAATTGCCGGGATTTCTTTACTGGTTGGCGGTATCGGCATTATGAATATAATGTTAGTTTCGGTTACGGAACGCACTCGGGAAATCGGTATCCGCATGGCGATCGGCGCTACTACCCGGACGATTTTGACCCAATTTTTAATTGAAGCGCTGCTTTTGAGTGTATTAGGCGGCTTAATCGGGGTGACACTTGGTTGGGGCGGAATAGAAATCCTAAGCAAACTGTCCAGTTTCCGGCTGGAACTGGTTCCCTGGATAATCGGGATGGCCCTCGGTTTTTCCTTAATGGTAGGCGTATTTTTCGGCTACTATCCAGCCCGCAAAGCCGCGAACTTAAACCCGATCGATGCTCTGAGATTTGAATAATTTTAAGGGATTGAACGTAATATTTTTAAGGATTAAACGTTAAGCAAGAATCCTGAAGCGGAACAATAAGAGCAAGTGCCAGCAGTAAGCTGAAGTTTAAAAGATTAAAAAAATAAAAAGGATGATGAGAATATGAAAAAAACTAAATTCGGAATATGCTTAATCGGAGTAATCCTTTTAATCATCCTGCTGCCAACCTTAAGTCTCGGGATGGAACCCAGCCTGGAATCGGCCAAAGAGACCCAGGTTGCCGGCTCTGAGCTTTCGTTAGAAGAGGCAGTTCAGCGGGCTTTAGCGGTCAGCAATGATTTGACGCTGGCTGATTACGCAATTGAACGAAATGAAGAATTACGGGGGAAAGCGGCGGAAGCGGTTAC
>CAYXHK010000003.1:0-8016 GCA_964464665.1 uncultured Syntrophomonadaceae bacterium | reverse complement strand
ACTCCCGTGGATAATACAGCTTCCGATGAGGCAAGTCGGGTCTTTATAAAGCTGGTGCAGAGCGATATCTCCTTGCAGAACACTAAAAAAAGCAAAGAAATTAAAAAAGATGCCTTAATTAACTCGGTCCAGGAAAAATATATAAACGTTCTCCTCAATCAAGAAAAAGTAATCGTCGCGGAAAAAGCCTTAGAAGTTGCCGATTTTGAGCGCTGGTCAGCTCGGGTGAGATATCAGTGGGGAAAAATGGATTTAAACAGCAAAGTCGAAGCCGAAAAAAACTACCTTATTAAAGAAGCGGCTTTGCAGGAAAGTCGCGCTAATTTAGAGGATAGTTACATTAAACTGAATGATTTAGTCGGCTTGTCATCTCAGGATCGACCGCGTTTATATTACGCGCCCGAGTTTAGCCCCTTGAGTATCCAAAATCTGGAAGCGGAAGTACGGCGCCGGCTAGAAATTGACCCTACTCTCTGGCAAGCCCAAAACGACGTGGCTATATCCAAATTGGAGTTGAGTCTTTATAATTATAACGGCACCGAAACTTATCGGGTTAAACAAATTGATTTAGCCAGTACGGAGTTGGAAGTCATGAACACTAAAGACCAGGCACGCCAAAAAGTCTATGATTTGTATAAGAGCATTAGTTTATTGGAAGAGCAGTATAAAACCAAGGAGCAGGACCTGCAGCTGGCTGAACAAAATCTGCAGGCCAATCAGGTGAAATTCCGTTTAGGAATGATTAATAAAGCTGATGTGCTGGCGGCCGAGTATAAGGCGGAGAACGCGCGTTTGTCCTTGAAAACAGCGTTGTACGAGCACGAACTCTTAAAAAGAACGTTTGAAAAACCCTGGATTGCCTAACAGTCAGTTCGAGGTGAGAAAGTTGCAGTCTTAAGAGACAGTCGCGCGGTAGACTAACAGATCAAGCAACTTCGTAAAAAGGCTTTCATCGTTTAGTTAATCGTCATGAGTGGTACATAAAAATGGAAAAACCACTGTACCAGTATTATCTGATAAGCTCCCCTTTGAGTAGACACCTGAAATAACAAAAATTCAGGACTACGCAAGGGGGAGCTTATAGTTGGGCAGAAAAAGTTTAAGTTTAATCCTGAAAGCTTTATACTAAACTGACGCTTCCGTAAATTCCGCTTGAAGTACCGGGCTAAATACCATCTGGGCTACTTTTTGCCCCGGTAAAATGCGTATTGGTTTTTCAGTAACGTTTAATAAAAGAACTTTCACTTCACCTACATGTTCACTGCTCAGGGTACCGGGAGCATTGGCCACAACAATGCCTTTTTTAGTCATACCGGTCCGGCTGCGGATTTGAGCTTCATATCCATCAGGAATTTTAATGGCAAAGCCGGTCGGTAAGGCTTTCACTTCATTAGGGTATAAAACGGTTTCTTCCAGTAGGGCGATACTGATATCACAACCAGCGGCTCTTTTCGTCTCGTACTCAGGCAGTTTGGCCCAAGGGACTAATTTGTTGACCTTAACCCCGATTTTTTCCATCATCATTCCCCCTGCAATTTATTACCGTCCTACAAATTGTTTCTTATAAATTAAGTATGCTTAAGGGTGTATTTAAAGAGGTTATTCGTCACATAAACTCGATTTCCTGCAGGTTGGGGGAGATAAAAGACTTAATAAAATAAGCACTGCTGATCAAGGCTGTAAGTTCTGAAAATGATTATCCATAGCGTCCTGTACCCGCGGGCCTGCGGCCTAGCCCATATTTATAGCCTGCGCTTAATTAAGCAGGATTATTATAGGAGATAAATATTTTGAAATTTTAATCCGTCTATATGGATTAATCTTTAATTGTCCGACTTTCTTATCCTGATATTTTATCCTGATAGCCCATTCTGTGATATCCTATCCTTTATGGTCAACGGTTAATTCCTAATAGCTTGGCCGCGTTTTCACCTAAGATTTTGGCCTTGGTTTCCGGTTTTACGTTTAAATTATTTATTCCATTGATGCTGTAAGTGAAGCCGGGCGAAGCCGGCCAGTCCGTGCCAAACAAGATTTTATCTGCATTTTGTTCTAAGTTGGGAAAGTAAGTCAATAAATTCCGGGGCGGCAGGCCGGTTATCTCCATATAAACGTTGGCATGCAGCCGGCAGAGGAAGAAACAAGCATCATACCAAAATCCCCGACCGCTGTGGGCCATAATGATTTTACTCTTTTTAAAATCCCGTGCAACGTCGTCAAGGTAAATCGGATCCCCATATTTCAGCCGCGTTTCCGGAAAAATGGAGGAGCCGATATGATACATCAGAGGAAGGCCTAATTCTTGAGCAACCTCGTAAAAAGGATAAAGTTTATTGTCATTTGGATAGAAGTGATGATAGGTGGGCAAGAATTTAAGTCCCCGGTAGCCCTGCTTAACTCTTTTTTCTATTTCTTGGCTGGGATAGGCCACCAAATGCGGGTTAATATTAGCGTAAGGAATGAAGCGTTCGCTCACCGAACAAAAATCAGCGGTCCAATCAAGCGCAAAGTAATCAGCGATTATGACCGCATAATCCAAGCCGATTTCATCCATATACTTCAGCAGTAAATCTGGCTCTATGTCGTCGGTCTTGCCGATCGTTCGTTTCAGCCCATTCTGCTCGCTGAAAGAATCTACTAAGTCGATAACCCAGGGCATATACTCCCGCCAATGTTTTAAACTGCCAACATGCACATGATAATCAATATACATAATCTGATCCTTTCTACATTTATAAACTAATATTATTTACAATCTAATATTTTAACCTCAAAAATTATCCGGCTGATCAGATCCCAGTTATAGGTTATTTAAAGGTCTTGAAATACCTAATAGTGAATTTACTAAACAATTTGATTAATTTAAGCATAGCATACCAATTATTAGTATGCAATTACCGTCTGCGAGCAAATATCTTCTGTGGCAAATAAGTAATTTTGGTCTTGTTAGGAATAAGAGAAAGGTTTAAGATAGTAGCAACATCTTTTGGCTCTGTTTCCAGTTGTTAGTTGTAATATGACATAAAGGGCAGAGGGGGAGGATAATACATGTTTAGGATTCTTAAGCAGGGAAAATTTAAAATATATCTTGTTCTGAGTTGCTTCATTGTCAGCAGCGTGTTCAGTGGTTGCGGCGGAAAAATGGACAAAGGAAAAGATCCAAATGCGGCGCAAGTTCAGCAGCCCCCAGTTGTGTCAGAACCGGCAGTGCCTTCGGCGGATCAGTTGGTGGCAAAAGGAATAGCAGCCGATGGTTTTACTTACGATTATGTAATGACTCTGCCGGACGGTTCAAATTTGAAACAAAAAGTTTGGGTTGAGGCCGGTAAAATGCGGATCGAAATCAAAAGCCCCGGGAGCAACGATACTATGGTCGCCATAACCAATTTATCGGCCGGAGAAGCATTTTTTTATCAGCCGGAACTCAAGCAAGCCATGAAGATGCCGATTGAAAACTCCGAGATAGATACAACTTCGCCGAAAGATTATTTAGAAGAATTTGCCCCAGCTAATACTACGTTTATAAAAAAAGACCTGCTTGATGGCAAACAGTGTTTAGTTTACGAAATGAAGATCAATGGCGAAACTAGTACAGTCTGGATTTGGGAAGAGTTCGGCTTGCCTCTCCGCACGGAAATGCAGCAGGATGGAGGCAAACTAACAGTGGAATTTAAAAACCTTGAGCTAGGGGACATTGATGACGCTATGTTTACCCTACCCAAAGATACGGTAATTGTTAAACTGTAGACCTGAATTTTTTATCTAACCTTAGTTTAGCCAACATAAGATGATGAAAGCAATTATGACGATAAGAACCGTTCCCATCTCGAACACGGAAGTTAGGCCTCCAGCCCCAAGATACTTGAGTGGTCACGTCATGGGAGAGTAGCCGTTGCCAGAGATTTTTTGTAAGCCTCATGATAAACCTGGGGCTTATTATTTTTCAGCTTTTTATAAGACTTTTGTTAAGTGTAGTTTTTAATGCTAAGTGTTTACATTATGGTACACTTTATGCGGAATGAATTATTAAGAAGTGCAGCAATCTGTCGTTCTCAATTTCGGAGGTTCAAATGGGGTCTTATAAAGGTATAATAAAAACAAGATGGATATTGTTAACTGTACTATTTTGCTTTCTCCTAGTCGGTTCAATTCACGTTCTATCACCGTTTCCAACGAGCGAATATAAAGCAATTAACCTTCCAGAAAAATTTGATGCACCCATCAATACTGGATTTGAGCTCCAGGGAAAAAGTCAGTGCGCGGCATTTTCTACTGCTTTCGTAATACGTAACTTTGGCCAAAAAGCTAAAGGCTCAGAGGTTTACGCTAGAATGCATTATAAGATACCGGTTTCAGGATATGTTTTGCCAAAGGGAATAATTACATATCTAGAAACTCAAGGGTTTAGACCGGCAATTTTCAAGGGTGATATAAATTCTTTAAAGGCCAGCCTTGTTCAAGGAAATAACCCAGTTATTGTTATAGTTGGTAATGGATTTTTCTGGCAACACTACATGACGCTTGTAGGGTATAACACCGAAAAACAGGAGTTGTATTTCTTTGACTCCGGCAGGGATAATGATGAAAACGCGGGAATCCAAGGGAATAGAACCATGACAGAGGAGTATTTCTTAAAATGGTGGAACAACGGTTTACCAATTTTCAATCATGTTTACATAACAGTGGAAAAAACGTTGTGACTTTAAATAACAGCGGATTCCTAAAAATCTAATCTCCAAAGACTGGGCAAATATCTCGGAGTGTTATGCAAACGCATTGTAATTAATGGAATGAATAGAGGGGTGGGAGGCAATATGTGGACCAGAAAAGAGATTAAGGCCAGAGCAAGAGCCATTCTAAGGGTTTCTTATTGGCAGGCCTTTTTAGTCAGTCTGGTTATCTTTTTTGTCGGGGGTCACTTTGGCGGGAATTTTAACTGGAAAATAGGCAGTGATAATACTGAAAAAATGTCTAATAATTATTATGGCCCGGGTCCAGATTTCGGAGTTGACTGGTTGCTCCACTTAGAATACGTTATTATATTCGTCTTGATTTTTTTGATTATAATGCTCGCAGTCTTGGCGCTTCGGGTCTTTTTGGGTTATCCACTGGAAGTGGGAGGACGCCGCTATTTTATCAGGTCTGCCCAAAACAGCTTTGATCTGAACAACCTAGGCTTTGCTTTTGGGAAAACGCAATATTTGGCCATTGTAAAGAGTATGTTCTGGAAGGGTTTTATAAATTTTCTGTGGTTCTTATTGCTGATCATTCCGGGAATCATCAAAGCCTATGCCTTTCGGATGGTTCCTTATATCTTAGCCGACAATCCGGAAATAGGGCATAAAAGAGCCTTGAAATTAAGCACGCAAATGATGGACGGGCAAAAGTGGGCCATGTTTGTCTTGGATCTTTCGTTTATTGGCTGGTACTTACTAGGATTTTTAGCGTTTTTTGTGGGGGTATTTTTTGTAATGCCGTACCAAAATGCCACGGAAGCGGAGTTGTACATGATTTTACGGCAAAATGCCCTTGATGATGGTTTATGCAGTTATCAGGAACTGCGTTTAAGCAGTTAATACACACTGATACATAGCGTATATAAAAGATTAAATGATTTCTTATGCAACTCCCACTAAAGGTAACAACTGCATTTGATCGGCTTACCTCGGATAAATGTGCGACAGTGATGGAAAGGACGGACGCCGGAATTGTTTATTACAGCAGTGACGCGCGGCAACCGGTAATCGGGGTGCGCCAAAATCTAAGACAAAGAAAGGGTATCCACCATGAGACAGAAAATTTCGGGGACAATCGCTCTAGCGCTGGTCCTGCTAACCCTGATAAGCCTTTTGGCCGGCTGTAATACCCCTACAAAACCGGTCGCTAACGAGGTCCCGCAGACTCAGACAACTCCGCTGGTACCGGATAACGGCGCGATCCGGGCGGAAAATGACGAAAAGCAGACGCCCAAAAGCACGGCACAGCGGGTACCGGTGGAGTCCGCGCGCATCGGGGTGATGGAGGGCTCCACTAACGAGGTTTACGCTGAACAGCACTATCCCGGCGCTGACCGCCAAAGCTTTAAGAATTATGTGGACAGCTCTGCCGCACTGGACGTCGGCAAGTTGGATTATGCCATGATGGACTACACCAGTGCGCTACGTTTTATCCGCAGCAATCGAAATCTGGAGATTGTCTCCGGCGCCTTGACCGATGAAAAGCTGTGCCTGGGGATCAGCAAAAGCCAGCCTGAACTCGCCCAAAAGGTGAACGCGGTAGTGGACAAGTACCTTGACGACGGGACCATGGACCAAATCATCTCGCATTGGATCAAGCCTGACGGACGTGATTACGATACCGTCGAAACCCCCAAGCTGGATAGCGCGCCTAAGCTCAAAGTGGCTATCGTATCCTCCCGGGAGCCAACCACATTTATAATGAACGGACAATACGCGGGCCTGGACGTGGAACTCATTGACCGGGTTCTCTATGAATTGGGCTACCAAGCCGAATATCTGGACATGGAGTGGGGCGCGGTCATCACCGCCATTGGCAGCAACAAGGCCGATATGACCCAGGGTATGTATAATACCCCTGAGCGGGCGGATAAACTGCTGTTCACCGCGCCCTACTTCGCCAACCCCCAGGTGCTGCTGGCCCAACTGGAAACTATGATTGGCATGGATGTGCCTCAGTACACCCTCCTGAAGCAACTCTCCGGTAAGGTGGTCTCCTCCCAGACCGGCTCCATTACGGATATTTTGATTGACAGTGTGCTTCCAAATGTGACCTACAGCTATTTTAACAACCGTGCCGACATGCTCGCGGCGTTGAAGAACGGCAAGGTGGAGGCTATGCCAGCTGACGAGCCGGTGGCCAGGCTGATTGTGGCGCAAAACCCAGCCCTCACCATCCTGCCTGAGCGGATTGTGGAGGATCATTACGGCGTTGCGCTGCAAAAGGACAGTCCTTTGACTGCCCAGGTGAACGATGCCATCGCCCGGTTAAAGGCCGACGGTACGCTGGAGGCGATGAAGGAAAAGTGGACCGGTGCCGACGAGGGCGTCAAAATCCTGCCGCAGCTTGATTATCCCGGTGCGAATGGAACGTTGCGGGTGGCTCATGACATTGCTGCGGAGCCGATGGAGTATGTCGGCGCGGGCGGTGAACCGGCCGGCTATGATCTGGAGCTGATGCTTCGCATCGGTGAAATACTGGACCGCAAGGTGGAGTTCACCGGCGTGGATTTCTCCGGGCTGATCCCCATGCTCCAAAGCGGCAGGGCGGATGCGGCCGTGGGCTGTATGTCCATTACTGACGAGCGCCGGAAGGTAGTGAATATGAGCGATTCCTACTATGAAGGCGGGCTGTATTTTATTGTGCGCAAGGTCAACGAATCCTCAGCTTCCGTTTCTTCCCAGACGGAAAAGAGTTTTTGGAATGATTTAAAAGACAGCTTTACCCGCACCTTTCTCACGGAAGACCGCTGGAAGTTGGTGCTGGACGGTCTGGGGGTCACGGCGACCATCTCCATCTGCTCGGGAATCCTCGGTCCGTTGATGGGTTTTGGCATTTGTATGCTTCGGCGCAGCAAAAAGCGTTTTGCGTCCCTTCCTGCAGCGGCGTTTATCCGGCTCATCCAGGGAACACCTATTGTGGTGCTGCTGATGATCCTCTACTATATTATTTTCGGCAAGGTAGATATTTCAGCCATTTTAGTGGCGATTTTCGGATTTTCAGTTAACTTTGCTGTCTATGCATCTGAGATGATGCGCACAGGCATCGACGCGGTGGACAAAGGCCAGATTGAGGCAGCCCACGCTTTGGGCCTCACCAGGGCCAGGACCTTTTGGAAGATCACCTTTCCCCAGGCGGCACTGCATTTCCTGCCGGTCATCAAAGGCGAGTTTATTTCCATGGTTAAGATGACCTCGGTGGTGGGCTATATTGCCGTTCAGGATCTCACCAAGGTCAGCGACATTATCCGCAGCCGCACCCTGGAGGCTTTCTTCCCCC
>CAYXHK010000002.1:5930-25616 GCA_964464665.1 uncultured Syntrophomonadaceae bacterium | reverse complement strand
GCCATCGCCATCGGGACTGCGCACGGCCAGTACAAGGGAGAACCCAAATTAGATTTGGACCGCCTGAAAAAAATCAGGGCTTTAACCCAAATCCCGATTGTTTTGCACGGTTCTTCCGGAGTGCCGGATGAAGCTGTTCAGGAAGCAATCCGCCAGGGGATCCGCAAAGTAAACATTGACACCAACATCCGGGAGGCTTTTGTCTGGGCTATGCGCCGGGAAATGGAAAAAAACCCGTCTGAAATAGACCCGCGGAAAATACTCGGCCCGGCAAGAAGCGATACGATTGAAATCATTCGTCAGAAGATGCGGGTCTTTGGCAGCAGCGGACGGATAAAATAACCAAAACATGGAGGAGACCAGTGAAACTTTTTATTGATTCAGCGAACTTAACCGAAATCCGGCAGGCCTGGGATTTAGGCGTAATCAGCGGGGTTACTACGAATCCTACCCTGGTGGCCCGCGAAGGCCGTAATTTCCGTCAGGTCCTGCAGGAGATCGTTTCCATTGTCGATGGACCCATCAGCGCCGAGGTCTTAAGCCTGGAAACAGCCGGGATGCTTAATGAGGCGCGATCGCTGGCCGCGCTGCACCCGAATATTGTGATCAAAGTACCGATGACCGGCGATGGGCTAAAGGCGGTTAAGGTTTTGCGTCAAGAGGGGATCCGTACCAACGTTACCCTGATTTTTTCCGCCAATCAGGCGCTGCTCGCGGCTCGGGCCGGCGCCAGTTTTGTCAGCCCTTTTGTCGGCCGGGTGGACGACGTGGGACAGGACGGCATATATTTAGTCGAGGAGATTATCGATATTTTCCGGCAGCATGAGCTTAAGTCTGAGGTGATTGCGGCCAGTATCCGCCACCCGCGGCACGTTACGCAAGCCGCCCAGGCCGGCGCCCATATCGCCACCATCCCCTATTCCGTGTTTCTCCAGATGCTTAAGCACCCGTTGACTGAGGCCGGAATCGCCCGCTTTTTAGCCGACTGGGAAGCAGTGCGCCAACGGGTAGAGGCTTAGTCCGGGAATCAGGTTTTCAATTTATGCTTTATTCCAGCTTAATGCTTAGCGAAAATGCCAGTAGTACAGCGGTATAAAATGTAAGCTTTGGGCGCGATTGACCGGCGCCGAAGCTTACATTTTTTATGGCCGGTGAGCTTTTGTGATTATTTTTCTTCTTATTCAGGCAGGAAAAGGAAGCCCGGGTGGGGAATAATAAAATACCATATATAGTTATAGTGAGCAAAAAGTTTTTCGAGAGTTATTTTATTTAAAAGTTATTTTTTCCGGGGAGGATTGTTTTTGAATGAAGATTAATCGTGGCATGGAAAGAGAATTGGCCCTGGAGTTTGTCCGGGTTACTGAGGCAGCGGCTTTGGCCTCCGGCCGGTTGATGGGCCGGGGGGATAAGGACGCAGCGGACGATGCGGCGGTTGAAGCGATGCGGATCGTTTTTGATACGATCCAGATCGACGGAACCGTGGTGATCGGTGAAGGAGAAATGGACGAAGCGCCCATGCTCTATATCGGCGAAAAACTGGGGACCGGCAGCGCGCCAAAGGTAGATGTGGCCGTAGACCCCTTAGAAGGAACCAACGTCTTGGCCCGGGGTTCAACCGGGGCCATCTCCGTACTGGCGGTAGCCGAGCAGGGGTGTCTGCTGCATGCCCCGGATATGTATATGGATAAGATTGCCGTAGGTCCGCGAGCCGCGGGCTGTATTAACCTGGACTCGACGCCGCTGGAGAATTTGCGGCGAATTGCCGGCGCCTTACATAAAGAGATTGAGGACGTGACCGTCGTAATTTTGGATCGGCCGCGGCACTATGAACTGATTAAAGCGGTAAGGCAGGCCGGGGCGCGGATTAAACTGATCATGGACGGAGATGTGTCTCCAGCGGTGGCCACCGCTTTTGAGGATTCGGGAGTCGACGTTATGATGGGCATCGGCGGGGCGCCGGAAGGGGTGCTGGCCGCAGCGGCCCTAAGGTGTGTCGGGGGAGAAATGCAAGGCCGGCTTTGGCCGGAAGATGGAGGCGACATTGCCCGCGCTCAAGAGATGGGTATTTTGGATGTGAATAAATTATTGACCATGGACGATTTAGTCAAAGGGGAGGATGTTATTTTTGCCGCAACCGGGATTACGGATGGCGAACTGCTTAGAGGTGTCCGTTATTTAAGTGACCGGGCGAAAACTCACTCGGTGGTTATGCGCGGCCGAACCGGCACCATCCGCTTTATTGAGGCGCTCCATTGTTTTGATAAAAAACCCAACTATGTTGGCAGGCGTTCTTTTTAGCTGACGTTACTTGATCGTTTTACTGGTGCTAACTTAAGCGTTATATCCAGTGTTAACTTGAGTGTTCCGTTTCCGGGGGCCGCGCCTTGTCGCGGCACGGCAGCCGGCGGGAGCCAGCTATTCATATCTGCATTAAGTTCTGCAATACTCACCCCCCTGGTTGGCTTACAATCTGACTTTATCGATTTGACGGCGTCCGCCTGGATGCTGCGTGCTAAAAATCGGAAAATTCCTGCCTTGTACAGCCTTTTCCAAGGATTTTAAAGCCCGTATGTCTTTTTCAGCGAAGTAGGGGCGGCTAGAATGGTTTAGATTGGCCGGATTCGGGTTATCCTAGCAGATGGATAATTAATCTGAGGGACCTCCTTAATTCCATTCGAGCTGCCCTCCAAAGCGGTTCTGACCAGGAGCTGTATTCAACCATTTTTCTAGTTATTTGCGTTATTTGTGCACTAAAAATTAGGGTTACCGGCAGCAACTGCCGTACATTTTAAATTTAAGGTCAACCCGGTTTGACTTAAGGTGCTTTTTGTCTGGAAATTGTCAGTCCTTAATATTCCGGGAAAGGCGAAAGGGGAAAAATTTATTTGTGAACATTAATGATCTGGAAAACAAAACCATGGTTGAGCTTTATCAGTTGGCCAAGGAACTCAATCTAGCGGGCTATTCTAAACTGCGGAAAAAAGAACTTGTCTTTGAGTTAATGAAAAGCCAAATTCAAAAAGACGGATTGCTGTTTGCCCAGGGAATATTAGAGATTCTCCCCGACGGCTACGGCTTTTTGCGGCCTTTTGCCTATCTGCCGAGCCATGAAGATATTTACGTGTCTCCTTCGCAAATCAAGCGTTTTGATCTGCGGACTGGTGACCAGGTGGCGGGTCAGGTTCGGCCGCCCAAGGATAACGAGCGATTTTACGCTTTGCTGCGGGTGGAATCGATTAACGGTTTTAATCCAGAGTCGACGGCTTCCCGGATTGGTTTCGAAGCGCTGACGCCGATTTACCCCATTGAACGCTTTAATCTGGAACTGGGGCATAACGGCTATTCAACCCGGATAATTGACCTGATTGCGCCGCTGGGGATGGGGCAGCGGGGTTTGATTGTGGCGCCGCCTAAAGCGGGGAAAACTATCTTACTGCAAAAAATCGCCAACGCGATTACTCAGAATCATCCGGAAGTAGAATTAATCGTCTTGCTGATTGACGAGCGGCCGGAAGAAGTAACCGACATGCAGCGCTCGGTGCAGGGGGAAGTGGTTGCCTCAACCTTTGACGAACCACCGGAAAATCACGTCAAGGTTTCGGAAATGGTTTTGGAACGAGCCAAAAGGCTGGTCGAACATAAGAAAGACGTAGTGGTTCTCTTAGACAGCATCACCCGGCTGGCCCGGGCCCATAACCTGGTGGTGCCGCCGAGCGGCCGGACTTTATCGGGCGGCGTTGATCCCACCGCGCTGCACAAACCCAAACGGTTTTTTGGCGCAGCCCGAAAGATCGAAGAGGGAGGCAGCCTGACCATTTTGGCCACGGCCTTAGTCGAAACTGGGAGCCGAATGGATGAAGTGATTTTTGAAGAATTTAAAGGCACCGGCAATATGGAACTGGTCTTAGACCGCAAACTGGCGGATAAACGGATTTTCCCGGCTATTGACATCAAGCGCTCCGGTACCCGCCGGGAAGAACTGTTGATGAGCAAAGAGGAACTGGATGCCATCTGGGCCTTTAGGCGCAGTATTAATCAGCAGAATACGGCTGATGTGATGGTAATGTTCTTAGACGCCTTAAAGAAGACTAAATCGAACCGCGACCTGATTCGCGGTATGGGGAAGATGTTTCAAATCGTAGATTAGCCGGATCGACAGATCAGACAGCGCAGACCGATCAGGCAGATCAGATCGGTCTGACCGGTTAGGCAGATTAGGCCGATCGGCAGATCGGACAGATCTTAAAGAGAACCGGGGGCTTTGGCCAGTAAAAACAAGCTATCTTTAATCACCCCGAAGACGGCAGTTTTGCGGCCAATGAATAAGAATGAATAAAATACAGAAAAAAAAGCAAGAATAGTGAGGTAAATCCTTGTCTAAGGACAAAGGGAAATTTAAATGGGGTGAAAAAATAAAATGCACCGGAACCGAAAACCAGCACTAAGAGTGGGCCTGGGCTTGCTTTTAGCCTTGGTTGGGGTATGCTGGGCAGATAATTCTGCGAATGGTCAATTATTATCGGAAAATTTTCCTGGACAAATTGTATATTTAGAACCGGCAGACCTGCTTATTGATTCAGCGGCTACCCAGACGGAAAAACAAGCGGTCAAGGATCCCAAACCCAAGGAGCAAACGCGATACCGCGTGGCACCCGGAGACAACTTGAGAAAAATTGCTAAACGCTATCAGGTGGAATGGACTGCGTTGGCTGAGGCCAATGCGCTGATTGACCACGACTTTATCCGGGTCGGGCAGGTCTTGATCATTCCCCAAACAGGTAACTCAACCGTTCATGCTGTTGCGGCGACGGCCGCTAAACCCGACCGTTATCCCTGGCCGGTAACCGGTTCGGTTACCCAGCATTACGGCGGACGGCATGACGCCTTTCATCATGGCTTAGACATTGCCGCCCCGACCGGTACGCCCATAACGGCGCTGGATGGCGGAGCAGTTACCTGGGCGGGCTGGAAGTCTATTTATGGGCTTTGTGTAATCATTGATCATGGACAGGGACGGAAATCGCTTTATGGACACGCTTCTAAGCTCTTGGTGCAAAAGGGTAACACCGTAACCGCCGGCCAGACTATCGCCAAAATCGGCAGCACCGGCCGTTCTACCGGCCCGCACCTGCACTTAGAGATCTACGATGGCGGCAAAACCGTAAATCCGTTGGCTTTTTTAGAATAAGAAATGAGCCCGTCAATAAGCTCTCGTCAATAAGCTCGTCAAATGAACGGCGGCTGATCTTTCCGCACAGAGCGGGAGGGTTAAGCTGTCGTTTCTTTTTCGGGCCGGAAAATGCTATACTTAAACATAAATTTGGGTAAGCGCTTACGTTAAAGAACTTCTGCTAAAAACTTGCTGAAAATAAAGAATTTTGCTTTGGGAAAGGGAGTCTCCCATGTTGAAATTAGTATTTGCGGATGGAGAAGGCCAGGTGCGGGAATATCGCGGCTGGTCCATGACCGGCCGATTGGGGGAACAGTTGGTTGAACCAACCGCTGAAGAAGTGATCCCTCTGCCGGCGGGGGCCACTTTAGTTCTCCTGCCGCAGCGTTATCCGGTAGGCATTAACCGAGCCGGCCAGTTTAAGGCTGTTACCGAGCACCCCTTAATCCGCGGTCGGCAAAAACTCTCTGCTGTGGGGGCTCTCTTGCCGCAAGGCTATACCCGCACCTTGGTTCCCGGGTTTATCCGGGAAAAGGGAGCGCCGGTATTGCCGCTTTTTGGTTATGCCGCCGTTGGTTTTAAAGACGGACAGTTTTGGGTTGCGGCCCTAAAGACCGATGAGGACCGTACCTGGAATCCTAAGTATTACAATACGGCTGATTTGCCCGAAAAGGTGGCGGCTAAACTGGGCCGGTTTCCGGAAAACCGGGTGCTTGGGCAATTAGCCCGGTGCGCCCAGGAATACGCTTGCTTTACGGCCCAAAACCTGTTTTACGGCCGGTGGGAAGCGGGAATTCCGTTCACCCCGGTTTGTAACGCCCGTTGTGTAGGCTGCATCTCCGAACAGGTTTCCGAGTGTTGTCCTTCGCCGCAGCAGCGGATCAGTTTCAAACCAACTGTTGGAGAAGTTGTGGAACTGGCTGCTCCGCACTTGCAGGAAGCGGAGGCCGCGATTTTGAGCTTTGGTCAAGGCTGCGAAGGCGAACCGTCCCTTAGGGGGGATGAGTTGGCAACGGCCATTACCCGGATGCGCCGGCAAACCAGCCGGGGAACGATAAATATGAACTCTAACGCGGGGAGGCCCGAGGCGGTGGAAAAAATGGCCAAGGCCGGCCTGGATGCTCTGCGGGTAAGTCTGGCCAGCGCCCGGCCTGAACTCTATAATCTCTATCACCGGCCGCAGGGCTATGGACTCGCGCAGGTCAGGGAGAGTATCCAGCGGGCGGTGGCGCGGGGAGTACGGGTATCCCTTAATTTGCTGCACTTTCCGGGTATTAATGACCGGGAGGAAGAGATTGAAGCCCTGCTGGACCTGGTGCAGACTACCGGGGTCTCCCTGATTCAGATCAGAAACTTAAACCTTGACCCGGAGGTTTATCTGCAGTTGGTGCCGCCGGCCAGCGGCAGTCCTTTGGGAGTCCCGGATTTTTTGAGGATCCTGGCGCAGGAACTGCCGGCAGTAGCGGTTGGCAATTATACCCGTGAGGTGTCCAAATAATACCCGGGATTCCATCCTCAATTTTGCCTGGCAGTGGTTTTATTTGCCGGGTGATTATGATATCCTTTATTATAGTTAAAGTTTTGACAGACAGATTTTGCTTGGCGTAAACAGGGTGGAGGAAGCTCGAACATGAATCAGCCGGACCAGGATACAAAGATCCCAACCAGTGCAAACTCAGCTTCCGTGGATAAACCAGAAATCCCGATCCCGGAAATAAATGAAGCGGATTTAACCCCAGAGGAAAGAGACCACTGGCGACTGAGGGAGCGGATTATCGAGGGCCAAATTACATTAAATATAAAACCGAATAAAGCCATGAAATGGATGATTGAGCGCTCTTTTGGAAACAGTCTGCTGGTTAAGGCGCTGCTGATTTTTAATTACTTTCAATGGATTATCCTTTTGCCCGGTTTTGTCGCCCTCTACTATTTTGACTGGTACATCGGTTTCGCCGTCTTGGCTGCTTGTTTGCTGGTGGCGATTTTAGTGCTCGATAAAGTTAAACGGAAGGTCCTGCTGGGTGGAGTCAGAGAGTATGTGATAAGAGATGTCGCCAGCCTGGAAGGCCTTTATTCGATTGGTGCGGTTCGTTTTCGGAAGAGTCCCAAAGGCAAGTGGATCAGTTATCCGCACGACTGGCAAGAGGTTCTGTGAAACATAAGGGGTAAAGGGGAAAGTGATTGCCATGACTCCCTTGCAAAGTAAAATCCTTTTTATCGGCGCGCTGCTGCTGCTGGTTAAACTTTCTTTTGGAATTTTGGCTTATATTATTACGAAAAAGATTGAGCGTCGGGCCAAGCTTTTAAAAGCCATGGAAGCCAAGGGAATTAAACTGAAGGATTCTAAATCGGATTCTTAAATAATTGAGTTACAATTTACATAATTTATTCGACTTATTCGACGCTTCTATTGAAATAGCAAAGAAAACGAATACCATAAAGAAAACGAAATAGTAAATAAGAATAAAAAAACAAGGCGGGTAATTCAGTTAATCCCTGAATAACCCGCCTTGTTTTTTGGTCCGGGTTAATACCGATCGATCATTAAAGTTGGCCCTTACTAGTACCTTGTTAACTCTTAAACTAGAACATACTTAACTGGTTAGGCATTACATGCCCGGAATTACCAACGGCGACTTTGCCGGGAAGAACTACAGAATTAGTGTTAACAGACTACTAGGGTCATCAGCTTAAAGCGCAATGAAAATGAAAGTCGGGTCTAATCAGTTAGCCAAGGCAGGCGGTTGCTCCAAAACCTGGTTCAAGGTGCTGATCAGTTTATCCCGGGAGATGGGTTTGGTTAAGTAATCAAAGGCCCCCATTTCCAAAGCCTGGGCTGCAATGACAGCGTCAGCCAAGGCCGTAAGTAGGATGCATTTGGTCTGGGGAGCGGTTTTTAAGATATATTCCAGGACTTCTAAGCCCCCCATTTGCGGCATGCAGAGATCAATAAAGACCAAATCAAAGGATTGGCTCTTTAAGAGCCCCTTTATCTCCAAAGGTTGGCTAAGCAGCATGAAATTTCGGTAGCCGGCTATGAGCAGTCCGCGCTTTATGCTGTCTAAAAAATCCAACTCATCGTCAATAACCAGGATCCGACCGGATTTTAATTGCGTTTCTTCCATTTTCTCAGTGCAGCGTTTTTCGAAAACCATCAAGGTTGCCAAAAAAGGTGCTGCCCTACCTCCTCATTTCTAAAGATATGCGTTAACCATCGATTCCTTAACGATCACTTTTCCAGGTAATTCGACAAAATTCGGGCGGGTACTGTCCCCCGGTGGCGTTCCCCTTATCTTCCTACTGGCAGAGTTACCTTAACTGTGGTGCCCCGACCGGGCAGACTGGTTACGGAAATATCTCCGCCGTGGTCCTGAATGATGGCGTAGGAAATCGACAAGCCGAGGCCGGTGCCGTCCATGCCTTCCTTGGTCGTGAAAAAGGGATCAAAGATGCGTGAGCGCACGGTTTCATCCATGCCGGAGCCGTTATCCTCAACTTCGAAAATCACCTGCATAGGGATTAACGGATCCTTGCGTGCCTTCAGCATGACGTAAGAGTCCTCTTTGTCGGCCGCCTGCGCGGCATTCAAGACCAGGTTGATTAAGACCTGTTCAATCCGGGCGGGATTGACCACGATTTCCGGCAGGTTGTCCGCCAGTTCGACCCGGTAAGACTTGACTAATTTGCCGACTTGTTTGCCAGTCAAGGTGATTACCCGGTCCATCAGCTTGTGGATATCGACTTGAGCCCGGAATTCATCCTTCTGGATCCGGGCGAAGTTGCGCAGCTCGCTGACAATGTTGTTGATCCGGTCTGAACCGTGTTCCATATTGTTCAGCAGTTTCATAACATCTTCCCTAAACTCGGCAAAAGACATACCCAGGAGCACCCAGTCCGGATGCTGGGCCGCGTAGCTGTCCAGAATCGGGAAAACTTCTTGCCAGTAATCCCCCAGAATCGGGATATTAAAAGTAATAAAATTATTCGGGTTGTTGATCTCGTGGGCAATCCCGGCCACCAGGCTGCCCAAGGAAGCCAGTTTGTCGGCCTGCATCAGCTGCTGCTGCAGCCGACGCTGCTCGGTCACGTCCCGAATAAGGCTGATGATCGCTTTTTTGCCTTCCCAGTAGGTTAAAGAAGAACTGACCTCTACCGGAATCCTTTCCCCGTCCCGGCGAATCTGGGTGCGGGGGTAAACCCCTAACGGCCAGGTAATTTCGGCTGAGTCATCCGGGTTATCAGCCAGGAGGTTGGCCGGCTTATCCGATTGGGGCAGGGTCAGGTCAGTTACCGTCATTTCCAGGAGTTCCTTGCGGGGGTAATCGTATAACTCGACCGCCTTGGGGTTAGCGTCGATTATCTTCAGATCCGTAGGGTCCAATATCAGGATGCTGTCATTGGCCGCTTCAAATATTACCCCGTATCGGGCCTCTAACTGTCTGCGCGCCGTAATATCGTTAAAGATACCGATTACACATTCCTGTCCTTCCAGGAGGGCCAGGGTGCTGATGCTTTCTATGGATAAGGTTTCACCCTTTTTATTCAGCACTTCTACTTCCGTGTGCAGCGTGTTCGCTTCCTTATGGCGAAACCGCGCGTTATACTCGGTAATCTTCATGGGACTGTCGGGTCCGGAAAAAATATCTGGGGACTGCCCTAAAACTTCCGCTTCAGAATAGCCGGAAATTCGGTAAAAGGCCGGGTTCGCGTAGGCGATCTTGCCTTCGCGCACATAATGCACGCCTACCGGCAAACTGCCCAATAAGCTTTCAAACAGCTGCTTTTCCTCCACCAGGCTGCGTTCCAAAGCCTTATATTTAGACATGTCCTGAATGACCACCACTACTGAATGCAGACGGCCCTCCGGGTCTTTCAGGGCGGAAGCCGAAACAATAACCTCCACGATCTGGCCGTCTTTGCGCTGGTAATGCTTCTCCACTACATAGGAATCAATTTCCCCGGCCACTACCTGGTCAAACATGTTGGGGTCTTCCGGTGAAGACAGGGATTTAAGATTTAGGGTCGGCAAATCCTCTGGGAGGTATCCCAGGAGTTTTAAAAAAGCCGGGTTAGCTTCGACTATATAGCCGTTCACGTCAATATTGATGATTGGGACAATCGCGTTTTCAAGAATGCCGTGCAGTTTTTGATCCGAATTCACCGCGCTTTCTGGCGAGTAAATCGGTTGGCCAGTACCGTCTTCGGGATTCATGTTTTGGCTTTACCTCCCGTTCGCAGCGCTGATTGCGTTCAAGTGTACCGCTTAATAATATTCGACTAATAAAATTTATTTCCTTCTTAGACTGCGGTTATCTTATGCGGGCATCTAACTTTTCGTTTGGGAGGAACGCGGCATCCGATCTAGAGTTGTCATTTTGGGGTATGCCAAATTGGCAGGGCGGACACCCCGCGCCTTGTGATTTATGGAACATAGCTACCCGGTATGCCAAAATGGCATCATCGATTTATTCCGGCAGATTTGCCAAGGCCTGCAAATGTTAAGAAAAATGGATGGCAAACTTGGCATGAACCTTGCATTAAAATAAAGGCAAGAAATAATCGATTACGGAAAGGGGAGTTGACCATGAATATTCTGTTGGTAGATGACGAGCAATTCCAGATTGATACCATTAAGCGAGGTATCCGTATTCATGGTCATCAGGTGTTCGCAGCCAATAGCGGAGAGGAAGCCTTGAAATATTTGGAAGAAAATCGCGATGAGTCGACTTTGGTTATCACTGATTACTACATGCCGGGCATGAATGGCATTACGCTCTTAAAGTCGATTCGCGAACAATACGGTGACCTCCCGGTAATCCTGATGACTGCCTTTGGGGACAAAAACTTGTTGATCGAAGCGCTGCAAAACGGCTGCGACAACTACCTGGATAAACCTTTTAAGCCGAACGACATTGTTACGCAGATTGACGAGATTCAACAGCAGCGGGCCAAAAGAACGCGACGGGGTCAAGATGCGAAAAAGGGCCAAAGCCCTAAGGATAATCAAGCGGGGAAAGACAATCTGATTCAAATGCCAGTCCGACATGCCGAACTGGTTCCGGAAACCGAAGTAATCAATCCGGAAGCGGCACCGGAACTGGAAACCGTCTATCCCGCGGCGGAAGCTGCGGCGAGCCGGGCGGAAACCGAAGCGATCTTAGCTGACCTGGAAGACAAAAATCCTCTCCGGCGACTGGGAGGCGGACTGCAATACACGGTACCCCTGTTTAAAGTAGGTTTTCCGCTCTTTATCTTCCTGCTGACCGGACTGAGTGCCTTCTTCTTGCTGGTAGCTCCGTTGTTTCGGTAGTCGGGTTTAGGGTTTAAAGCAAAACGTATCAACGTATCAACGTAAACACATGAACGTTTCAACGTATCAAGCGCATCAGGTGCAAAGGTGCATCAGGCGATTTAAGGGAAAGGAAGGTGTTATCTATGGCGATGGAGCACAGCATGGCCGCCAAGCAGGTAGCCTTGGGAAATAATTTAAGATTATTTTTAGGAAGGAATCAAGGAGTACGGGTCGGGGAGAGCGCTGTAGTCAGCCGCCGGGTACACCAGCCTCATCCCCAGGACCCTCGGCGAATCAAGGTTTTGATTGAACAGGATGCGGGTAAGACTTTTTGCGGCTTCAATGAACCGGATCAAGCGGTGCACATTGATGTTTATCACGATCCGGCCACGATTGAAATTCAGCCGGTAGCCCAGCGAATCTGGGCGGCTATCGATACCTTCTTAGAAATCCAGGGCCCTGAGCTGATGATCCGCAAAGAAGAAGATCGCTTAACCCAGCCCAGTGCTGTAGCCGGCCGCATTTATCTGGCTACTGCCGAAGACCGGGGCTACGTAGCCCGGCTGATGCGGCAGGGCTATGACGATTACGCGGAAATCGCGGAAGACCTGCGGGAACACGTACACCTGGTCATGGAACTGCCCGAGGAGTGGTATCCGCTGGTAGTAAGCCTGGTTGACGCTGTAGAAACGGCAATTTTGGAGCAGGGTTACAACATTCGAAAAATCTCCGGCGTGGTGAACGGTTACGGTAAAGCCAACCATCGCGAACTGGGACTGATGCTCCCCTTCTTTGGCAAGCGGAAACCGGGGGACGACGTGATTCGTCTCCAGAACCAAAACCAATTGATCATGGAACTGGCCAAGCGTTTAGGCACTGTCGAAGATGTTGAAGAATTCATGAACTCGATGCAGAGTAATGTCTTTAAAAGAATGGCGCCGACTTCGGTAAAGAAACGGCATCAGCAACAAGACCTGGATCAACTGGCGGAACAAATGAGCACCCTGGGTTTAGCCAAAAAAGGCCTGTTCGGTTATTCCCTGACTGACGAAGGCAAGGATTTACGCCAACACCTGATGATCAACCGGAAAGAGTTAGAAGCCGAGCTGCGCAAGATTGTCCGTCGGATCCCCGGCAAGAACCGGCGTTACCAACGGACCAGTGCCTCACAAATGAAATGTCGGGAGCAGGATGTTTTGAATTTGCATAAGATCTTAACCCGGGATGACGAAAACGCCTCCAACAGCATCGCGGTACCGGAAACCATTCTGCAGGGAGCCAGCCGCAGTCTGCGGGAAGGGCAGAAAAGGGTTACAATTAAGCCGGAAGACATTCGGGTTTACGGCAAGAAATCCTTTGTTCCGATGGATGTCTGTCTCTTGGTCGACTGCAGTGCCAGCATGGCCGGCGAAAAGAGCCGGGCGGCTTGGCAGCTCGCGGAACACCTGCTGTTAACCCTGCGGGAGAAGGTGGCGGTCGTTACTTTCCAGGAAATGGACGCGAGAGTGGCAGTACCCTTTACCCGAAACCACCACAAGCTGATTGCGGGTCTTAGGACCGTGGTACCCGAAGGGATGACTCCTTTAGCCAGCGGAATCATGAAAAGTCTGGATTTGATCAAGCAAAGCAAAGTTCAGAATCCGCTGCTCATCCTGATTACCGACGGGATGCCGACTTACCCGCACTGGTCGTTTGATTCCAAAGAGGACGCCATTAAGGCGGCCGAGGAAGTGAAGAAAGCCAAGGTTCGGCTGACTTGTATCGGCGTTCGTTCCAATCGGGATTTCCTGGCTGAACTGGCCAAGGCCGGGGACGCTAACCTCTACGTAGTCGATAACTTAAACCGCGATACCCTGGTGCAGGTAGTCCACGACGAGCGGCAAGAGCTGAAGCAGGCGCTCTAAGGGGCGCAAGCCGGATGCCAGTTGAAAAGCAAAGAAGAAAAGAAGATTTGACCGGAAACCGGAAGCAGGCGCTCTAAGGGGCGCCTGTTGTATGAGCCGTATTTTTATATAAACGGTGACTGGACAAAGTAACTGCAACTCTGTAAGATCTAATGCAACACCTATTTTTAATCCAGTTGCATTTAAAATGTCAACTGAGCGGAAAAGAAAAAGCACCTTAAAAAGCACCTTAAACCTTGCTCCCCCGCCGGGAATGTGCTATAATTTGCGTTGCTGAATTAACATTACTAGGGTCGACAGCGTAGATTATAAGACCCTGGCGAAGCGAGGTGAGGGTGAATGAAAGAAAAGATTCATCCGCAGTACAACCAGACGACAGTTACTTGTGCGTGCGGTGCCAAGTTTGAAACGGGTTCTACCCGCAAAGACTTACGGGTTGAAGTGTGTTCCCAGTGCCATCCCTTCTACACCGGCAGTCGGCAGAGATTGGTAGATACCGGAGGAAGAGTGGACCGGTTTAAGAAGAAGTATGGCATGAAGTAATACAGGTTTTACCATTCGGCAGAGTCATAGTACTCTGCTGTTTTTCTATATTATAAAATTATTCCTGAAGGTTTCTCAGCTGGATTGAATTAGTTAAAATGTGAGTTGCTTAAATACTGTAACTCCGCTGGTTCAAGAAAAGGGGTGAATTGTATGTGGTTCCAGGTGAATTCGGAATCAGAAAAAAGCTCCTGCACCCGTCCGTTTATCGACCAGCCGTGTCATTACGGAGGGCAGGCCGTGATTGAGGGAGTCGTGATGCGGGGAAAAAGGGACTTGGCGATTGCGGTGCGTCGGAACGACGACAGCATTATTATCGAAGAGGAAAAACTGAGTTCGCTGGTTGAACGCTATAAATTTTTAAGCTGGCCGGTTATCCGCGGGACCGTGGTCTTGGTAGAAACCATGATTATGGGTATCCGCGCCCTGAATTTCTCCGCCAACCAGGTGGCGGAAGAAGAAGGGGAAGAGATTACCCCCCTGGAAATGACCATTACTCTGATGGTGTCCCTGCTGCTGGCCATGGCCTTATTCGTGGCCATCCCGACCGGCGCGGTCCATTTTATGCGCGGTGTGGTTGAAAGCGTCGCCATCCAAAACTTGATTGAAGGGATTATCCGTATCGCCATTTTTTTGGGGTATGTCTGGCTGGTGGCCCGAATGGACGATATCCAGCGGGTTTTTGAATACCACGGGGCTGAGCATAAAGTGATTTATACCTACGAGGCCGGGGAACCGCTGACCGTCGAAAACGCCCGGCGGCAATCCACCCTGCACCCGCGGTGCGGCACCGCGTTTTTGCTGGTGGTAATGGTGGTCAGTATTATCGTGTTTTCTTTTTTAGGCGAGGGCAGTTTGCTCTGGCGGGTTTCGTCCCGGATTATCCTGTTGCCGGTCGTGGCCGGGATTGCCTATGAGATAATTAAGTACGTAGCCCGTAAACAAGGCACGTTTTGGGGTAGAATAGTCTTAGCCCCCGGTTTGTGGCTGCAGAAACTGACCACCCGGGAACCGGACGATCAGCAGATAGAAGTAGCCATATGTGCGCTGCAAAGGGTCCTGGAGATAGAAAAACGGGTTGCCCTGGAGCAACAACCCATATCCCAGCCCATAGCGAATCCGGCCTAAGTAAGCCAAATTTTTAAGCGGGCAACCGTCTAGCTATGTGTCTATGAAGCAGGAATTTCTAAGCAGGAAGATTCTTCTATAAAGAAAGGAACGGGATAAGGATTTGTTTTCCAAATTAGATCATCTGGAAGAGCGTTATGAAGAGTTAACTAGGCTTCTAAGTGACCCGGCGGTGATTGCCAATCAAAAGGAATTTCAAAAATACGCCCGGGCGCACTCGGGTTTAACCGAGGTTGTGGCTGCTTACCGGGAATACAAGCAGCTGGGGAATGACCTGGAGGGAGCGCGCGCCATGCTGCGCGAAAAACTCGACCCGGAAATGCACGCCTTAGCCGAAGCGGAAGTTGACGAACTGGAAGAGAAAAAAGAGGAAATGGAGCTCAAGCTGAAAGTCTTGCTCCTGCCCAAGGACCCGAATGACGACAAGAACGTCATTATGGAAGTTCGGGCGGGTACGGGCGGCGAGGAAGCCGGGCTTTTTGCCGGGGATTTATACCGCATGTACATCCGTTACGCAGAGAACCGAGGCTGGCGCATTGAGGTTCTGAGCGAAAACATTACCGATATCGGCGGCTTGAAAGAAGTCGTCTTTTTGGTGGATGGCCGGGGCGCCTACAGCCGGCTGAAGTTTGAAAGCGGGGTGCACCGGGTGCAGCGGGTGCCGGCTACCGAGGCCAGCGGCCGGATCCACACCTCCGCAGCTACAGTGGCGGTGCTGCCGGAAGCGGAAGAAGTAGATATTGAGATCAATCCGAATGATATCCGGATCGATTTGTTTTGTTCCAGCGGCCCGGGCGGTCAGTCTGTAAACACCACCCAGTCCGCGGTGCGGATTACCCATCTTCCCACCGGGCTGGTTGTAAGCTGTCAGGACGAAAAATCGCAGCACAAAAACAAGGATAAAGCGATGCGGGTGCTGCGGGCGCGGCTTTTAGACCGGGCGCAGGAGGAACAGCACGGCGAAATGGCTAACGCCCGCAAGAGCCAGGTTGGCTCCGGGGACCGCAGCGAGCGGATTCGCACCTATAATTTTCCCCAGGGCCGGGTTTCCGATCATCGAATCGGCATGACCCTTTACAAATTGGGGCAGGTTTTGAACGGCGAGTTAGACGAATTTATCGATGCATTAATTACGACAGCCCAGGCCGAACAGCTAAAAACCGCGGAGTAACCGCGCCAGTCTAAAAAGAACCGATCCTCAGTCTCAGTCAGATTCATTATTATATGTTATATATAACCATTATATGTTTTATATAACATTACTAAATATACTTTATTAAATTTCAGTTTAATTTAAGGGAGAATGGGCCATCCTCCGATGGTCGGTGAAAGGCGAGCGGTAGAGTTGACGCAGGGAAGCAATTGGACAATCGGCAAATGTCTGACCTGGACTACGCAGTACTTTACCCAAAAACGGCTGGATAAACCCCGGCTCGAGGCCGAGGTTCTGCTGGGTAAAGCGCTTGGTCAGACCCGGGTGCAGCTGTATATGAATTTGGAGCAGCCTTTGCAGGGCCTGGAACTGGCGCGGTATCGCGTATTGATCAAACAGCGGGCCGAAGGCATGCCCACCGCCTACCTGGTCGGGGAAAAGGAATTCATGTCCCTGGCCTTTGAGGTGAACCGGCAGGTCTTGATTCCGCGGCCCGATACCGAGGTGCTGGTCGAGACCAGCCTGGAACTGATTGGTGAGCGGCAAAATGAAGAATTAGTCGTAGTGGACGTGGGAACCGGCAGCGGAAATATTGCCGTGGCCCTGGCCCATTACTGGCCGAAAGCCCGCGTGATCGGCATAGATATTTCAGAAAAGGCTTTAGAAGTCGCAAAGCGCAACGCCGGGCGACACGAAGTCGCGGATCGGGTCACCTTTTATGAAGGCGATCTGTTGTCCTCTCTGGAAGGATTGAAACTAAAGGGAAAAGTCGATCTGATCGCGGCGAATCTCCCTTATATCCCCTCGAACGAACTGCCGCATCTGATGCGGGAAGTGCTCCAGGAGCCGATATCTGCCTTGGACGGAGGCCGGGATGGTCTGAGCTACTACCGCCGGCTGCTTCCGCAGGCGTTGGACTACTTAAAACCGGGGGGATACCTGATTATCGAAATTGGCCCGAATCAGGGCAAAGCGGCTCAAAAACTGTTTAAAGAAGAACCCTGGGACAAAGTCCAGGTGAAATTAGATTATGGCGGAAGAGAACGGGTGGTCTGCGCCTGCTCGGCCAAGCCGCCGGCGCTGCCGAATCTACGGCGAATGAAAGTAAAAAAGGAGTAACAGTTGTGCGAAGATCGGTTGCCACCGACTATTTTATCGTAGATCCGCAAAATCCCCAGCCATCGTATATTGAGAAAGCGGGAGAGATTATCAGGGCCGGCGGGTTAGTGGCTTTTCCCACTGAAACCGTCTATGGTTTGGGTGCTAGTGCCTTGGATCCGCAGGCAATTCAGGCCATCTTTCTGGCCAAAGGTCGTCCTCTGGATAACCCGCTGATTGTCCATATTGCGGATTGGAGCAGTTTAGAGCAGCTAACGCTCTTAAATAACGAAAATAACGAACTGAATCTGCTGGCGCGCCGGTTAGGCGAGCGGTTTTGGCCGGGGCCTTTGACCCTGGTCCTGCCGAAACACCCCCAGATTCCCCTGGAGGTTACGGCCGGTTTGGAAACAGTGGCCATTCGGTGGCCAGACCACCCCATATCTGAGGCTCTGATTAAGGCAGCCGGGGTTCCGATTGCGGCTCCGAGTGCCAATCGTTCCGGCCGGCCCAGCCCTACGGATGCCGGACACGTCATGGAGGATTTAGCTGGTCGAATTGAGTTAATCTTAGACGGCGGAATGGTGGGCGTCGGTCTGGAATCCACGGTGCTGGATTTGACCCAGTCCCCCCCGACGATTCTTCGCCCCGGCGGGGTAACTGCCGAACAATTACGCGAGCTACTGCCGGAGCTTCGGGTTTTGGGAGCTGCGGAAAGCCCCGCGAGCGGCGAGTCCGAGTCCGGGCAAACCGCAGCGGAACCAGCTTTCCCTTCGCCAGGGGTCAGACATGCTCACTACGCCCCGGCTATGCCGTTGATGCTGGTCGAAGGGGCGCCGGCCGCCATTGTGGAACAGATTCGGAAATTGATCATAGAGCTTAAGGATCAGGGGACGCGGGTCGGGGTACTGTCCAGCCTGGAAAATGCTGACTTCTATAAGCAGCTGGCCCAGCCGCCGGATTACCTGCAGGTGTTGGGAAGCCAGCAGGACCTAGAAGATACAGCCCTTTACTTATTCAAATGTTTACGGGAATGTGACCTGGCTGATGTTGATGTAATCCTGGTGGAGGGCTTCCCGGAAACCGGGCTCGGCTTAGCCATCATGGACCGACTGCGTCGGGCGTGTGGCGGACGGATTATGCGGGTGTAGGAGAAGATCATGGGAATAATCGAGTTGCTATTGGTGGCGGTGGCTCTGGGAACCGATGCCTTTTCCTTAGCCATCGGGATCGGCATGAGAGGGATTTCCAACCGGCGGATCTGGCTTTTGTCTGGAACCGTCTTCTTGTTTCACGTATTCATGCCCCTGATCGGGGTAATACTCGGACATCAGCTCGGGGAACTCGTAGGCCGGTATGCGGTCTGGATCGGGGCGGGGTTGATTGTGCTGATTGGATTGAATATGGTCAGGCAATCCCTGACCCAGGACGAGCCGGTTATAGCAGCTTCCTTACACGGCTGGGGTCTTTTAGTCTTAAGCTTTAGCGTCAGCCTCGATGCCTTAAGCGTGGGTTTAGGTTTGGGGGCCCTTTTTGATCAGCGTTTGCCGCTTACCGTCGGGACCATTGGTCTTATGGCCGGACTGATGACCGCTACCGGGTTGATTTTTGGCCGCTATTTGGGCAAATGGCTCGCGGACCGGGCCGAACTGATCGGCGGTTTAGTTTTAGTGGCTGTTGGCATTAAATTGGCGTTTTAGCTTTATTGCGGAGGGATTACAGATGAACGTCCTTTTTGTCTGCACCGGCAATACCTGCCGCAGCAGTATGGCTGAAGGCATTGCCCGGCATTTGTTGACGCAGAGCGAATTGGAAAAGTCAATAACCGTAAGCTCGGCTGGAGTTGGCGCCTGGGACGGGGCCCCAGCCTCAGAAAATGCGGTTGTCGCTTTAGCGGAGATGGGAATGGAACTTTCCAGGCACCAGGCCCGGCATCTCACCCCGGCAATAGTGGATAAAGCCGATTTGGTCTTAACCATGACCCGGCGGCATCGGCAGGATGTTTTGGTTATAGTACCGGCAGCCGAAGCCAAGGTCTTTGTTTTAAAGGAGTATGTTGAATTATTCAGTGATTCTTCGGGAGGCAATCCGGATATTGCCGACCCTATTGGCGGGTCGCTCGACGTATACCGCGCGGTTGCCCGGGAACTGCAGGAAAGCATTCAGCGGCTTATTGAACAAAAACTCACCTAAGCTTATCGAGCAAAGTAGTACTTAAGCTAATCAAGTAAAGTATTACCTAATCTTATCGAGCAAAATATTACCTAAGTTAATCGAGCAAAATATGCCTAAACGCAATAATCTTACCTAACGCAAAACCTTTACTATAGCATATAAAATGGAAAGCCATAAAAAGCCAATACGTAGATTGGGTATGGAGCATGGAGATACATAAAAA
>CAYXHK010000002.1:0-5830 GCA_964464665.1 uncultured Syntrophomonadaceae bacterium | reverse complement strand
GAGATACATAAAAAGTCTATCCATAGAAAAGTTAATCCAAAGCAGGGCTGAGGATCAAGGAGGTTAAAAAACCGGTGAGTATCGCATTGGCCTGTGACCACGGCGGTTTTGAGCTTAAAGAAGAAGTCAGGCGTTTCTTGGAAGAACGAAAATTTACTTTTAAGGATTTTGGGGCTTATAGCGCGGATTCGGTGGATTACCCGGATATGGCTTTGCCGGTCGCGGAGGCCGTCCGGGAGGGGGTTTTTGCCCGGGGAATTTTAATTTGCGGCACCGGAATCGGCATCAGCATCGCCGCCAATAAGGTGCCGGGTATTCGGGCCGCCCTTTGCGGCGACACCTTTTCCGCCCGAGCCTCACGGGAGCATAATGACGCCAATATTCTAGTCCTCGGGGGAAGGGTTTTAGGCCCTTGTCTGGCCCTGGAGATCGTACAGGTTTGGCTGCAGACCGGGTTCAGCGGGGGCCGGCATTCCCGGCGCTTGGCTAAGCTTCAGGCTATTGAAGAAAAATATTGCAGCCCAGGCCAAAATGAGCATAATATATAGGTGGGCACAACGGAACGATTAGGGATACCTAACCGGCATCGGTTTCTCAGCCGGTAAAATAAATAAAGTTGATACCTGAGAGTCGAATGCTTAAAGTCAGAGCGGATGCTTTAGATTTTATAACTAAGAGTTGATACCGGAGAGTCAGAGTTGACATCTAAAAGACCTAGAGTGATACCGTGATACCTAAGAGTTAGAGTTGATACCTAAGGGTTAATATTTAAAAATGGGAGGTAGAATTCAGTGGATTACATTCGGCAGTATGTATTGCCGGTAGATCCGGAGGCAGCGGAAGCTATTGAGAATGAGGAGAAGCGACAGGGAAACAAGTTAGAGCTGATCGCTTCGGAGAACTTCGTCAGCCGGGCGGTGTTGGCCGCTTCCGGAAACGTGATGACCAACAAATACGCCGAAGGCTATCCCGGCAAACGCTATTACGGAGGCTGCGAGTGGGTTGACGTAGTTGAGAATCTGGCCCGTGAACGTGCTAAACAAATCTTTGGCGCAGAGCACGCCAACGTCCAGCCTCACTCCGGGGCACAGGCCAATACCGCCGTTTATTTTGCCTTCTTAAAACCGGGAGACACCGTATTGGGGATGAATCTATCCCACGGCGGCCATCTAAGCCATGGCAGCCCGGTCAATATCTCCGGCGTTTACTATAATTTCGTCGAGTACGGAGTGGACGAGCAGACCGAAACCATTGATTACGATGCTTTAGCCGACTTGGCCCGGAAAAACAAACCGAAAATGATCGTAGCCGGAGCCAGCGCTTATCCGCGCGTCTTGGATTTCTCCCGCTTTGCCGCCATTGCGCAAGAAGTGGGGGCCATGTTAATGGTAGATATCGCCCACATTGCCGGCCTGGTGGCCGCCGGTTTGCATCCCAATCCGGTGCCGCATGCTGACATCGTTACCACTACTACCCATAAAACCCTGCGGGGTCCGCGGGGCGGGATGATTCTGTGCGGTGAAAAATATGCGGCTGCCATTGACAAGGCAGTTTTCCCAGGGATTCAGGGCGGCCCCCTGATGCACATCATTGCGGCCAAAGCCGTCTGCTTTAAAGAAGCCCTGGCCCCGGAATTTAAGCAATATCAACAGCAGATTATCAAAAACGCCCAAGCCTTGGCCAAAGGACTGACGGAAAGAGGTTTCCGCCTGGTTTCCGGCGGGACCGACAACCATTTGATGCTGGTTGACTTACGCGCTCAGAACCTGACCGGCAAGATCGCGGAAAAGGTCTTAGATGAGGTCGGGATTACCGTAAATAAAAACACTATTCCCTTTGATCCCCAGAGTCCCTTTGTGACCAGCGGCATTCGGCTGGGAACCCCGGCTCTGACCAGCCGCGGCTTCAGGGAAGAAGACATGGATGTGGTGGCGGAAGCCATTTCTTTGGCGCTTACGGCAGTTGATGATGAAGCGGTTAAGCAAAAAGTCCGCAGTTTGGTTGCCGAAGTCTGTCAGAAGCATCCCCTCTATTAGGAATATGATTGGATTATGCGCTGCCCGGTTTCAGGCGGGCAACCAATAAATTTGATTAAGGACGCTGCCTGAGGCTGCGTCCTTTGTTTACAGGGAGTGATTGCCTTGACCGAAGCGGAGGAAAAAAGTTCAGCCAAGGCTGCGGACTGTGTTACCGACTATGTTACGGATTGTACCGCAGACACTGTTGAAAGCAAAGCCGCTGACGCGGATTGTACTGCGGACTGTATTGCCGGCAAAGCTGCGGAATGTGCTGCGGAAACTGTTGAAAGCGAAGCCGCCGACGCGTACAGTGTTACAGGCGATGCTGCGGACTGTGAAGCGGCCGCCGCAGCATCATGCCTCAGCCCCGGCCGTCCCACCTGGGACGAATATTTTATGGCCATCGCCAACTTGGCGGGCACACGTTCCACTTGCCGGCGCCGGCAAGTTGGCGCGGTTTTAGTGCGGGACCGGCACATCATCGCCACCGGGTACAATGGTGCCCCCGAGGGTCTCCCTCATTGCCTGGAGGTTGGCTGTTTGCGCGAGGATTTGCAGGTTCCGTCCGGCCAGCGGCATGAGATGTGTATTGGCGTGCACGCGGAACAAAATCTTTTGATCCAGGCCGCCCTCGCCGGCAGCTCGCCGGAAGGAGCCACCCTGTACTGCACGCATCAGCCGTGTATTATCTGCGCCAAAATGCTGATTAATGCCCGGATCAAACGGGTCGTGTTCCAGGGAGATTACCCGGATGCTTTGTCCAGGCGGCTCCTGAGTCAGGCCGGGGTGGAACTCATGCGGTATTCAAACCGCTGAAGGAGGGATCGTATGCGCTTAGTCGCTGATATGCAAAAGGTGTTTCCCAAGCTCGACCTTGAACCCACCATTGAAAGCACCATGATCAAATTGGCCGAGGAGGTGGGGGAGTGCAGCGAGATTGTGGGCAAGGTGCGCGGCATGAGCGGGGAAAACCGGCAAGCAGTCTTGCTCAAACTGCTCAGCCGCGATATGGGACGAGAGATTGCCGAGGTCATGAGCCGACAGGTCAGAATCGAGGTCCATGTTCTTAACGACATCGCGGACAAGTATCAAAAACTACGGGATCAGGTGGAGGCAGAAGCAGTAGGGGATCAGGAAATCCAAGCACGTATTGCCCAGGAACTGCTGGACATTATGCAAACCTGTGCCACTTTCATGTACCAGTTGGACGTTGACCTGGACAAACTCTTAACCGAGCACCAGGAAAAACTGATCCGCCGCGGTTACATCAAACCGTAATAAAGCCTATTAACCACTCATGACCGCTAGTCGCAAACAAATAATAGAAATAAGATTTACCAAGCATTAAGGGTTTATTTTCGTACTTTTTCTAGTAAATGAAGCGAAGCAAAAGGAAGCAAAAAGAACGTCCCCTTGCTTCATGGAGGTAAACGCTGTCCGATACCCGAGGTTAAGCAGTAATGCTCAATTCCGCCTTTTTTCAAACGGACCCAGTTAAAGCTCAGTTCATGACCCCAACGAAGTTTTCGAAGTTGTCGGGGAAAAAGTCGAAGTTAAGAGGTGCTAGGATTTTACCCGCCACCGTGTTTATGCGGTTTGACAGATTTGACAGAACTGACGAAAAGTTTCGAATATAACGACTAGGGGAAGTTTCTCGGTTATTAAGAAGGAAAAGTTCATTTCGCGTAGAATATACTTTTCTAGTGTCCGCAGTGTAAGCGCTGCCCGAGCCTGAAAACAAATCCTCGCGTGGCGAATTATGTCAGTAGCTGTAAAATAAACGAGAAGTTTGGCGGAATAAAAGAGGAATTTAAGATTTTCTAGCGAAAATAATAACATACTGCGAATACCTCGTGCCCGATCAAATAGATGGCAGGAGGAGAAGTTGTGGCAAAAGATCGTTTTGGCTCCAAAGCCCTGGGTCAGGCTATATCCCTGGCGACTAATATGGCCGCTGCGGTTGCGGTAGGTTTTTTTTTAGGAAACTTCCTGGATAAACGCTTAGGTACTTCACCATGGCTGACTTTGCTTTTTTTTCTGTTGGGGACAGCCACCGGTTTTAAGATGACTTACGAAGCGGTTTCGAAACAGCAGATTGAGACTACCACCCCGGAAACGCTAGAAAAGTCCGATTCCAAAGACAACCTGGCAAAACTTAAAGAGGTCCGCGACCGTTTGAGAGAAGGTCTGGACCCGAAGGATGAGGATCAGGGGGGAAAAGGGGCTTAAAACCCATCATCAAGCAGCCGTAAGCCCCAACCCTATTAATTCAAACCAGCATTCGTAGACCAACAGGGGTCCGTCCCCTGATATTGATCACAGATCTCCTGATTTTGTTTTCGGCGGGTTATTCCTTGGCAAAAAAGGTCCGCAGGCCTTTTTGTGAGGCCCCGTTGGGGATGATTTCTGAGTTTAACCCTCGGATAAGAAGGGGAAACGAACAAGGCAATACTGATGCAGAAAGGGGGGAGAAAATTGCACGATGTCTTGTTTCAAATCGGTCCGGTTCCCGTATACAGTCTAACCGTTACTTCCTGGGCAATTATAGTTATCCTAGGACTATTCTTTTACTTTGGGACCCGGAACATGCAAAGAGTGCCTAGTGGGATACAGAACGTGGCAGAGGCAATAGTGGAGGGGTTGTTGGACTTCTTTGGAGGAGTATTGGGAGAAAAGAGAGCGAAAATGTACATGCCTATTCTCAGTACTTTCTTCTTGTTTATCCTTTTGAGTAACTATTCTGGATTACTGCCTGGCTCGGGTATGATTGATGGATTTAAGGCTCCTACCAGTGACTGGAACGTTACCGGAGCTTTGGCCGTCATAGTCTTTTTCGCGACCCATTATTATGGAGTCAAGGCTAAAGGGTTAAGTTATTTCAAACACTTTCTGCAGCCATTTGCGGCTTTCCTACCTTTGAACCTTTTGGAAGAGGTTGCACGCCCACTGTCGCTCACCCTTCGTCTATTCGGCAACGTATTTGCAGAAGAGACGATCGTTTTCTTCTTGCTGGCGATGGCGCCGTTCTTAGTGCCAGTACCAATGATGGCATTGTCACTCCTTTTGGGGGCGATTCAGGCCTTGGTATTTACGATTCTGGCAACCAGTTACATCGGTGCGTCCACTGAAGAACACGAAGAACATTAAGAACACTGGCAGATTTAAGTTTACAGGATTTTGTGTTTAAAGGGTTTTAAGATTAGAGAGAATTTTTAAAATTCCGGTTTGCAAGTTTTACACTAGGAAGCCTTCTGGAGGGAACAGAGAAGGAAGGGGGACTAGTACCAAAGAAAGGGGGGGAAATGAAGATGGATCAAGCTGCAGGAATGATAGCCATTGGTGCATCCATCGCAGTGGCGGTAGCAGCCACCGGCGCCGGCGTAGGTCAAGGTATTGCCTCTGGTAAAGCCTTCGAAAGTATCGCCCGTCAACCGGAAACTGCTGGAACCATCCGGACTTTGCTGTTCATCGCGTTGGCCTTTATGGAAACGCTGACCATTTATGGTCTGCTAATCGCTTTCATGCTGATTGGTAAAATTGGTTAAGCTCAGAACAGCGTAAAAGAGAAGGGTGACAGGGCGGAGAAGGTTATCTCCCCCGTCCTGTCTTCCCAATCCCTTTCCCCAAGAATGCTCCTAGAGATTGGAGGTTTACTGGCCAAGATGAATATAAAAGGTTGGTTAGCCAGAGCCGGACAAATGGCAGGGGGAGTATTTTTATTCAGCTCACTGCAATTATTGATCGCCAGTCCTGCATTTGCTTCGGAAGAAGTGCCCGGACTAGCCGTGTTCAAGATAATGTGGGCAATGATA
>CAYXHK010000001.1:12611-25639 GCA_964464665.1 uncultured Syntrophomonadaceae bacterium | reverse complement strand
AGATTATCGAGCTGTGTAAAAACCGCATTCCCCGCAGTTTTCGGTTTCACCCGCTGCAGGATGTACAGGTTCTTACGCCGATGCATAAAGGAACGGCTGGCGTCGGCAACCTGAATCTGGAACTGCAGAAAGCGTTAAACTCGAATCGGACCGGGGTTACCCGGTCCGGGATGACCTATTGCCCTGGGGATAAGGTTTTGCAAAGGACGAACAACTATGAGAAGCAGGTTTATAACGGGGATATCGGTTGGATAAAATCGATTCAGCTGGAGAACCAGGAAGTTGTAGTCAGATTTGAAGATAAGCAGGTGCGCTATGATTTCGCGGACCTGGACGAACTGGTTTTAGCTTATGCCATTTCCGTGCATAAAGCCCAGGGCAGCGAATATCCGGTCGTCATCATGCCGGTGCTGACCCAGCATTTTACTTTGCTGCAGCGAAATTTACTCTACACGGGCGTAACACGGGGGAAAAACTTGGTTATCCTTATTGGTACTAAGAAGGCCTTAGCTATCGCGATCAAGAACAATAAGACGCAAAAAAGGCATACGAGACTTAAGGAGCGGTTGATTGATCAGGGATTGACCGATCCGGGAATAATAGATCCGGGGTTGATTGGTCTGGTTGAGTGAGCCGGGGCTAATTAGGCTGATTGATACGGGGCTTGTCGGCTAAGGCGCTGGGGTCAGTCTGCGTTAAATTGAAAAAGCAACCCAGGACCTATTCAGCGTTCCTGAGTTGCTCAGTCAGATTAACAGCCGCAGCGGGTTAAACTCAACCTGTTTATGTTTAGAGCGGTATTAGAGGGCTCGGTGTTATAAGCCTTATTGTCTAAAGAGTTGTTAAAAACCGTCTTTTTTTAAAGGGCTGTCTGGTTTAAGAGTCGTTGTTTTATAGCCCGTTGTTTAAAGGTTGCCTGTTTAAGGTTGAATTAACGGTAGCAGGGGTTTAGGCAGCATTGGATAATCAGCAAAATCGCGATACAATAAGCTAGATTGCAGCCTTGAAATACTCCGCCAAAGCTTCCTCCTAATAAATCGGACATAGTTCCACTCCTTTTTAATATAAAGTTTATTTGTAGAGTTTATTTGTACTTCCTTAAACAGTTTATTCTTCAGTCATACTGTTGGTTCCAGGGAAAAATGATTTATGGTCGCTTATATGTTAAGATTAAAGAAACAGCATTAGACAGTGAAAGTTAGTTTAGATTAGGAGGCCAGGCGCAGATGATCAGTAAAGAACTGATTGACCGAATCAACTATTTAGCCCGCAAAAGCAAAGCCGAAGGACTTACGGAAGCGGAAAAAGAAGAACAGGCTTCGGTAAGAAAACAGTATATAGAGGCCATCAAAATGCGGGTCAAGGATACCTTGGATAATACGAAAATTATCCGGCAAGAACTGGCTGATGATTGCTGCGACTGCGAGACCCACTCGGGTAAATGCAGTCATCACCACCACCATCACCACTGATCCGGAAGCGGTAAACCGTATCCAAAGGAGAGGCCGCATTCAAAGAAAGGGTCAGAACATTAAAATACACTAGGGTTAATTCCCGCTTAACCCTAGTGTATATTTAGTTAGCTAACCTTAGTATATCATTCTGCGAGTGCTTAATACCGGAAAGGGTTTAGGCAGCATTGGATTACTAAAAGAATCGCAATACAATAAGCGAGATTGCAGGAAAAGAAAGAACCGCCTACGCCTTGAAGATCACCCATCGTAATTCCTCCTCATTATAGAATGTTGGTTAGGTATCATCTTGCCACATTATATTCTAGGGTCGTAGTTAAGGTTACAAAGCAGAACATAACGGAAATCTAAATCGGTTTATGGAATGCTAAAAGGGATTCAGGCAGCATTGGATAACCAATAATACAGCGATACAATAGGCTAAGTTATTGAAGAAACAAGATCCACCGCTACGAGTCATTGAATTCACCCCCAACCGGTTAGTTTTATTTATGAGTCATTATTAGTGTATGATATAACTTTAAAGGGGTGCCAAATTAATTCATCGGTACCAGCAAATTACTTTTAATGCATGATCACTTCCTTGATCTTGGGTACCCCCCTGCAACCTAGCTAAATAAGGAAATAAACTGGAGCTTTAAAATCAGCCAAACATGTTATAATAACGGCAGAATGCAAAAAGGGGGACTTTTGGTTGCTGGTGAAGGAGTCCGGTTCGGACAGCAAAGCAGAAGAACAAACTTTTGAAATAGTATTCCATAATTTAGGTTTACGCAGCTGGATCGAGTGTACCCTCTGCTGGAACTGCCCGCGGGGCGATGCCAAAGGCTGCTGCTACTACAACCCAACCTATTATCCAACAGATTTGGCTTATTTGCAGGAGAATAATCCGGCAGTTATCCAGGTCATTTTAGGGATGCCCCGTTTAACCGTCCTGGAGAAGTATTTGTCTACGGACCGGGTGCAGGATAAGGACGGAGACTATCGATGTCCATTTCATGCCTTGGAAGGCGGATGTCGCTGGGCGCCGGACTTAAGGGAATCGGTTTGTCGTTTCTATGTTTGTTCCGGCTGTGATATTTGGCAGGCAGAAGGGGTGGCGGTTTGGAAAGAGTTTTTTGACCGCCTCGATAGTTACGAGGCTGAGATTAATCAATCGATATGCGCGGATTTGGCCGCTCGCGGCCTGGATTTAAAAGTTGATCCGGCGGAGTTTATTAAACAAGCAGCCCTAATTATTAAAGAGAAGTGGGATTTTATACCGCAGTGGTGCCGTGAATACCCGGCAAAGCAGCGGTTTGTTTTGAGTCGGCCAATTGCCCGAGGAAAAGAATGGAAACTATAAGAGAATGATAATGGGAACCAAGCAGGAGATTCCAGAGTCTTGTTGAATAAGTTAAGATGTTGCAAAGAACCCAATCTAAGGATAAAATATTAATTAAGGTCTCGGAACGGTGAAGGAATCTGGCGGCACATGTCGAATAAGGAAAAGACACAAGATAGCAGTGACTTCCCAGAATGATTAAGTAGCGAAATTTGGGAAACACTATACTTGGTACTTGCGGTACATAGATTTGTCCACATATCACACAACCACGGCCGTTTCTACCGACAATTTTTTTGGTGTATTCGAGAAAACCCACTCAGTTGATCTGGGGAGAAATGTAGCCCTAGAAATTCTAGGTTACAAATTGCAGGAGGGATGTTAAGTGGCTAATGTTGAAGCCCCTATGGTTGGTAAAATTTTCTTAATCAATGTAGAAGTTGGCCAAGCTGTAGAAGAAGACGATGAAATCATCGTTCTGGAATCCATGAAAATGGAAAATCCTATTTTTGCTCCGGTTACCGGTACTGTTAAATCCATCAATTGTAAAGTTGGCGATGTAGTAAACCAGGGAGATGTACTGGCAGAAATCGAATAATCGCCTTATTATCTGCGAGCATGACGGACGACGGCCGTGTTTGTTGTGCGATATGTGGAGAGGTGCATGCACCATAATTTTCCTTATTTAAGACAATACATAAAGGGTAGGACGTGTGCTCGGGATATTTTATCCGGATATGGCAGGAGGACCTGGTCGGTTCTCCTGAATTTTTCTTTAAACACTGAATCTAACCGGCTTTGGCCTTATTGACAAAACCCAGCCGGTTGGTTTATAAATTTAACGTAAACGCATAAGAAATTATAATTTATGAACCAAATTAAAATTGATTCCACTGCAGAAAGTATTATTTAGTGGAAATCCATCTCATTTGGGCCACTAGATTGCTCGTTTTAAGGGTGTTTCACCCTATACTTATGAACCAAATTAAAATTTAATTATAAAATCTTGCTTTTAAAGGAGGAGAATATCGTTGCCTACCTATGACTATCGTTGTGAACACTGTGGGAAGTTCCAGATTTCGCAGAGAATTACTGAACCGGCGCTAGAGACCTGTCCCACCTGCAGCGGGAAGGTAAAGAGGATTATCTCTAAAAATGTAGGGGTTATGTTCAAGGGAAAAGGTTTTTACTGCAAAGACAATACGAACTGCTTAACCCCAACCCCGACGGGCAAGGACGATTACGGCGCGGATGCTAATGAATCAGCGGAAAAGGATTACTATGTAGTTGACGATTCTTCCGCTAAAGAGCCGGCCAAAGTGGAGGCCGCGGGGGATAAGAAGGCGGGCGGCGACGGAAATAAGGATAGTACGGCTAAAGCCTCGGCTTAGTCTAAGCGATAAAAATGGCCCATTCCCTTTGCGGTATGGGCTTTTATATTTCTAAGCCGTTGATAATTCCGTTGCGGATAAGCCATCGGTGATAGTACCAATCACTGATCCCGATTGCCATTGAACCTAAAATAGCACCCGACCAGGAGGGGGTTAACCCAGGCGGTAGGTAAACGCTTGCCCATAGTATCAGCCCGGTCATTGCCGCACTGAACAGAGAGGCGGCCGCATTCCCGTGCCGGGGCAGGATTGTCAGATCTCCAAATGTATATAGAATAACGGTGATGGGTACGGCGATGTAGAAAATAGCGGTTACCGCATTCCGGCCAAAGAGGGGTAAAATCAAAGCCAGGCTCAGGGCAATCAGAAAATACTTAATGATTAAGGGAGTTAGATGCCGCATATCTTTCTCTATCACCTCGCGAACAATCGGATTGTTTATAGTATTTCTAAATATTAAATATTTAATATGGCAATATTAAGTTTAGGTTAAGTAATGATGAAAAAATTGGTTAAATGAGGGAGTTGCATAACTTAAGCAGTCCGGCAATGAAGCCTGGACTGCTTTGTTTAGGAGCGCTTGGATTTTCCGTAAGGTTTTTTCTAAGGTTTTTTCTCAGACCCTACGGTCTTTGGGTGAAACCAGACTGATTAAAGGGTTGTTGGGAATAGTTCTGCTGCTGCATAAAGGACTGCTGCTGCGGCTGATAGCCGAAATGCTGCTGTCCCATAGGCGGCTGGTTAAAGGTCTGGCCGAATTGCTGCTGACCAGGCTGCTGGCCAGTATACTGGTGCTGCAGGTGCTGATGCTGCTTCAACTCCTGTACCTGTTGATTAAGCGCCTGCTGCGCCCGCTGAATATCCTGCGGCGGCGCCGCCTGTACCGGATACCAGCCCCGTTGATGCATCGCGTCAAAAATCATTTTTTGATGCTCGAAAT
The DNA here is from genome assembly GCA_964464665.1 of uncultured Syntrophomonadaceae bacterium. Taxonomy (GTDB): domain Bacteria; phylum Bacillota; class Ch66; order Ch66; family Ch109; genus CAYXHK01. Next base: position 20,512 of record CAYXHK010000001.1, on the reverse strand, counting down.
CCCGGTTTAGGAGATTCATGCAGTCATGTCTGAGCTGCTGATTCGAGCATTCCACAATGCAACTCGTCATTCCCGAAGCCATCAATTTATGTTCGTAGAGCAGGATTTGCATCAGGTCTTTATCAGTTAAACCCATGCTGCCGGAGGATTCCATCGAGGAATGGGTGCTTCTCGTCGCTCCGGTAGTGGCCATGGCCGAATAATTGGGGTGATTCATATGGTGGGTCATTATTTTTGCCTCCTTCCTTATTACATTGTTGTTTGGGGATTAAAATAACGGGACAGGGTTTGATAATCGCGTTGGTGATCCTGAGCAATCTGCTGACACAGATTCTTCAGCTGAGGGTCACCAATCATATTGACGCAGCTTTGCGCAAAATGCGCCACATTGTTGCTCATCTTCAGATTGTCTTCTAAGAACATCAGCTCGCGGGCAGTTAGTTGATTCAAAAAAGGCACCTCCTTTTGTCAATTAATAGCTCCGGTTTTCAGAAAGAAGATCTAGATGTAATGTTCTGCATTTTTGGGACAATTATTCATAAAATCGGTAAAATATTTATGAATGGAATTAATGCAAATAATAGAAGGAATGGATGCAGGAATCGGGGGATTTTTCGCGAATATTACCGGTCATCTGACTAGTTAAAATGCGCACTTATATAATGAAAGTATATAAGTGGATGGAGGGGGAGCCATTAGCTTTCAGCTGATTGGATGCGCAAAGTTGGGAGAGAGTAAATTGTTTTTGACCGGCTTTTTGGTGAGTTTATTGGGCGCTGGCTGGGGTTATGCCAGGCAAAGTTTATCCGGCAGCGGGGCGATCGGGGCGGTGCTGGTTGGCACGTTGATCACCGGTTTCGGTGGGTGGGTCTGGTTGGGGATCCTGGTTGTCTTTTTTGGTTCTTCCAGCTTTTTTTCCCACTACCGGAGGCAGGATAAGCAGGAAGTGGAACAAGACTTTGCCAAGACCGGGCGCCGGGATATCTGGCAGGTGGCGGCCAATGGCGGACTGGGAGTGTTGCTCGCGGTTTTCAGTTTCCAGTCGGAATCAGCCGGGTTGTTATTTATTGGCTACATGGGGGCTATGGCTGCGGTTACTGCAGATACATGGGCTACTGAGCTGGGAGTGCTGAGCCGGGGAACCACCCGCTCTATCCTGACTTGGAAAAAGGTGGCTCCCGGCACCTCGGGCGGCGTAACCCTTCAGGGGACCCTGGCCGGGGCGGCCGGCGCGTTTTTAATTGCTTTGACAGCCGCCGTTGGAGAGCATTTAATTGGGCCTGGGGAAATAGGGGTTGGTGTTTTACTGGGGGCCGGTCTGCTTGGCGGGATGGTGGGCTGCTACATGGACAGCTTGCTGGGTGCTTCGCTGCAGGTTCGTTACTGCTGCCGGGTATGCGGCCGGACTACGGAAAAAACACGGCACTGTCACCAGTTAACCCGTAAAGCCGGGGGCTGGGACTGGGTCAACAATGACTTGGTAAACTTCTTAAGTTCCGGGGCCGGTGGTTTGGCGGCTGCCTTGCTCGGGTACTGGGGGTTAGGTTAAGCAGGTTAGTTAAGTAGAAGCAAACCCTGACATAAACCTTGGCGATTGGAGCGGGGACTAGGTTAAACCGGTTAGTTGAGCAGACGACCCGGCCTAACGGGAAGCTCCTGCTTGTAGCGTAGTTAGGTTAAACAGGTGGTTAAGTGGATCAGTAATAAGATCAGCAATAGTTAGCAGACAATTATGCTGGCCAGTTAAGCTGAAACAGTTTAAACGAACAGTTAAGCAATATTAAGTGAATGATCAATTTAAAACAATTAATTAACTGTAATGATCAGTTTAAGCAGAATCAGATAAACGAATAGTTCACCGGAATCATGATTTGGGTTATGGGGGGATTGGCGATGCCGGCAGCCTACCCGGTTGGGTTAAATCGACTATTGTTGGAGGCGGTGGAGAAACATGCCTCGGATCTTCACCTTGCCCCGGGGGCGAGTCCGGCAATCCGGTGCAGCCGGCGGCTCGTTTATTTGGATTATCCCATTTTAAACGCTCCAGATGTTACAGACCTGGTTTTCCCAATTCTAGCCGATTACCAGCAGCGGGAGTTTAAACAGAGCGGGGAACTGGATTTTGCATACGCCATAAAGGGACTGGGTCGTTTTCGGGGAAATATGCTGCGCCAGCGGGGAACGGTCGCGGTTGCCTTCAGGCTGGTGCCCTACGACCCGCCGCGGCTTAAAGATTTGGGCTTGCCGCTGGCAGTGGGAGAACTAGCTTATCTGCCCCGGGGATTGGTGCTGATTACGGGTCCTACCGGGAGTGGTAAGAGTACCACCTTAGCCGCCTTACTGAATCAAATTAACGAAGAACGAAGTCTCCACCTCATTACTATCGAAGAACCTATCGAATTTTTCCATCAATCTAAATGCTCCCTCATTAAACAGCGGGAAGTCGGGACCGACACACGCTCTTTTGCCGAAGCGCTGAAACGGTCGCTGCGGCATGACCCAGACGTGCTGATGATCGGCGAGATGCGGGATTTGACGAGTACTTCCATTGCTTTGCAAGCCGCCGAAACCGGACACTTGGTTTTTTCGTCGCTGCATACCCCTACCGCCCCGTTAGCCATCAGCCGGGTAGTGAATATCTTCCCGGAACATCGGCGGGAAGGCATCCGCCAGCAGTTGGCCAGCACCATTCAGGCGGTTGTGGCCCAACAAATATTGCCTCGTGTTGACGCAGAAGGTCTGGCGGCGGCAGTGGAGGTTATGCTGGCGACTCCGGCCATCCGGAATCTGATTCGCGAAGGGAAAGAACACCAGATTTATAACGTTATGCAAACTAACCGAAATATAGGGATGCAAACCATGGATCAGGCACTGGCGGATCTGGTTCAGCAAGGTCAAATCAGCCCAGAGGATGCCTTGGGGCATGGAATCGATAAAGGGGAACTGCAGCGTTTGCTTTTGGAAAAATCAGCTTCAGCCACCACCGGTTCGGGCAATTCAATGCGCGACCGGCAATTTGTAAGTTTTTGGAACAACTAGGCGGTAGCGGTGCGAGTGAAGCGGTGCGAGTGAAGCTGTACGTATCAGCTATATTTATTCGAATAATTCTATGAGGACTACAAAAAAGAGGAGGTAAAGAGGTTGATTGGCAAAATTAGTCGGTTATTGAAGCAGCGAAAAGGGTTTACGCTGGTTGAGTTGATGGTCGTGGTGGTGATTATTGGGGTTTTGACCGCAATTGCCGTGCCCGTATATAGTAAGGTGACGGAAAGGGCGGCAAATACGGCGCACGAGGCTAACATCAGAATATTGCAGGGAGCGGCTCAGACAGCGGTGATGGTCGGTATTGACGATGTTTCCTGGACTGGGGATGACGGGGAAAGCTGGGAAGATTATCTGCAGAAATGGCCAGACGTTCCGGATGGAATGAAGAATCCGTGGGCGAGTTATAAGGTAACGATTGTAGACGGGGTGGTAAGTGTAGTTAACGGCGGTGCTCAGTAGCCTAAACCGGAAGAAGATGTATATATTTGGATAAGTATGACAATAAAACGATGAATAATACAACAAATGAAGGGATCTATGTGTTGACGGTGGCGTTCATCCTCATGCTTTAGAAAACATAACAATAGCTGCGCCAAAGGCTTGGGAGCGAAAACTTCGAGGCCTTTTTTGAACTCTGACCGATATTGTCAATCGAAATGCCGCTTGCTATAATTAGACTAGTTTTGGATATATTATGCTTTGTTTAAATGTCTGATTTTCTAGTATATAATTATCCTATATAAAGACCCCTAAACTTAATCGATTCTGAAATTAATAGAATTAAAACCTAACACCTAACTTATTAGATTAAATCGAATAAACTTAGCGATGTATAAACCTATCCGAAAACTTAACCCTCAATTTAACTTCTAAATTAACTTCTAACTTTAATCTGTTTTGTCACAATGCTAGTTAACGATAATTTAACAGTATTTCGTTTCGAGGCGAAAGACCTTCGGCGTCCCCGGGGGTCTTAATTCTAGTATTTAAAAGGAGACACTGACAACCATGGCTGAAACCGCTCCCACAACTTTGGTAAATTCGGCAGATGCGGTAAAGCAACTCAATTCCATGCTTACCGCAATTACGTTTGATTTTTGGAATACCTTAATGTACGTGGCTGAGCCCCGAAAGTTATATGAGAAGAGAATGGCCAGGGTGGAAAAGGTTCTGACGGATGTCGGCCATCGGCGGGACTGGGAGACTATGCTGGATGCCGGCTGTCAGGTTTGGGACAAAACCATGAGCCGGCAGTATATGCAAGGCTTAGATTATACCCCGGAGGAGCAGGTGCGGGATATTATCCAGCGCTTAGATTTAGACGATCAGGCGGGCTATTATCCCGCGGTTTACGCGGCTTACACGGAGCCCTTCCTGGAGGAGCCGCCCCGGCTGATGGCTGGGGTAAAAGAAACTCTGGAAGAGTTGGCCCCGCATTTTCGCCTGGGGATTATCTGCAATACCGGGGCAACGCCGGGTCAGGTGCTGCGGCAGCTCTTAAAACAATATCAACTTGACCATTATTTTTTAGTTAAAATCTTTTCCAACGAGCTTAAGATTGCCAAACCGAATCCGGAAATTTTTCAATATACGTTGCAGCAGTTAGGGGTTGAGCCGCAGGCCGCGGTTCATGTGGGGGATGATCCGAAAACCGATGTGGCCGGGGCCGGCGCGATCGGGATGAAGACCATCTGGTTTAATAATCGCCATCACCCTCAGCCGAAACGATTGCCGGATTTCACTTGGCGGATAAGCAGTCTACGGGAAGTGCCCGGGTTACTTATCCCGCTGGCTTAGGGCTGATGGTTCTGCGCCGGTTCCAGATTTCATCCAAATTGAGGTTGCCGAGGCTGGTCAGTACTTTTTCGCGCAGGTCGGGGTAATTGGCCTCTAACGTTTGTACGAGCTGCTTAATTTCCTCACGTTTAGTCCGGCCGCTGGCCGGGCAAGGGTTGGCAACCACCGGCAGCTGCAGTTGGGCCGTCAGAGTTTCCACGGCCGGCTCAGCCAGATAAACCATCGGCCGGATCAGGACCAGATCTTTTTTGCTTAAATACGTCCGGGGTGAGAAGGTGCCGAGCTTTCCCGTATAGAAAAGATTCAGAAAGAAGGTTTCAACTACGTCATCGGCGTGGTGTCCCAGGGCGACTTTGTTGCAGTTTAAGGCCAGAGCCGCGTTATGCAGCGCCCCGCGCCGCATTTTAGCGCAGAGGGAACAGGGGTTGGTTTCCGCTCTCACCTTAAAGACGATTTCTGCGATTTGGGTCTCTTCCCGGTGCAGTTGTAGTGACAGACCGGTACAGAATGCTTCGAGTGCTGTAAGATCAGGCGGATTTAAGCCTAAGCCGTCCCAGCCGGGGGCGACATGGATGGGGAACAGAGAAAAATCAAACCCGCGAAATTTGCGGATGCTGGCCAGCAGGTAGAGCAGCGCTGTGCTGTCTTTCCCGCCCGAGATACCTACCGCAATCCGGTCGCCTGGTTCGATAAGGTTAAAGTCGCGGATGGATCTTCTGATTCGGGTCTGCATCCAATGGAGGTGGGTCTGGCGATTCATTTTTTACCTCCCGTCTGATAAACCTCAAATAATGTTCGCCAAGTAATGTTTGCGGGGTTTGGCCCGGTAACGTTCTTATTTTAACATAACTTGTTAGAAGTCTCCCATCCACTGCAGGTGGGGGATGAATCGCTCCTAAGGCGCGAAGCGTAAGTGGGGGTAGTTCACTATAAAGCCGCAACGGAAAGAATTAATTCACAGGGAACGCTTGCAGCCGATTGTTTAGGGATATTTAAAGTAATTTTGTTATTTCCATTAAGTGAAATAAGAGTTTGAGAGTTTGGGATGGAAAGGGGAGCTGGTCATGTCGGAACTGCGGCGCGATCCGATAAACAACCGCTGGGTGGTGATCGCAGCGGGCAGAGGGAAACGTCCAAATACCTTGGACGAGAAAGCGGAAACCCCGGGAACAGAACCCCCGTGTCCTTTTTGCCCCGGCAGTGAGGATACCAGTACACCGGAGGTTTTTGCCCTGGGTAAACCGGGTCGGCAGCCGAATGATCCGAACTGGGAGGTAAGGGTCATCCCGAACCTTTACCCGATTTTTCAGGAGAAGGCAGCCTCCACCCGTCGGGGCTTCGGGCTGTTTGATTATATTGAAGATTTCGGTGTGCACGAAATAGTAGTGGAAACCCCGCAGCACCAAGTTTCCCTGGCGGATCTGCCGGTGGCCGGAATCCACAAGATCCTCCTGGCTTACCGGGACCGGCTGCTTTATCACCGGGAAAACCCACACCTGCGCTACGTCTTGATTTTTCGCAATTATAGACCGGAGGCCGGGGCTTCCATGAAGCATCCGCACTCGCAGATTATCGGCACACCCATAACCCCCCTCCTGGTTAAAAACAAACTGGATAACTACCGCAAGTACTACCAGGAGAAAGAGCGATGCCTGCTCTGCGATCTGATCTGGCAGGAAACGCACAGCCCGGAGCGCATCGTGTTTGAAAACGAGGAGTTTGTGCTGCTTTGTCCTTATGCTTCCTGTTTTCCTTTTGAAACCTGGCTGTGCCCCAAAACCCACCGGCATGATTTTGCGCTGCTGACGGAAGCGGAGCTTTTTGGGGTGGCCCAGGCTCTTAAAGAAATGGTCTGGCGGGTCAAGCAGGCGCTCTACGACCCGCCGTATAACTTTATCCTGAATACGGCGCCGATCATGCGCCCCCGTCCGGGCCGTCCCGATTATTGGCAGACGATGCAGTTTGATTTCCACTGGTACATTGAGTTGATCCCCCGTTTAACCAAGATCGCCGGGTTTGAATGGGGTTCGGGCCTCTACGTTAACCCAGTCGCCCCGGAGCAGGCGGCCGGGCGGCTCCGGCAGATAAAGCTGCCGGATAATCCGGACTGAGCGGTCTAATCGGAGTCAATCTAATCTGAGCGGAGCGTGTTTAATCTGATCGGATAATCTGATCGGATAATCTAAGCGGATAATAAGCGGATAATGTGAGCTGAGCGGGTTTAATCTAATCATAATTATATGCGGGCGGCAGTCGGAGAAAACGGTTGTATTCAGAACGTAAACAGCTTCCCGACGAAAAAAGCTGGTCGGAATAATTAATACAGAAGTCACAGAGGCAGTAATAACAGAGGCAATAAAACACAGAGGTAATAGTAGATGAAAGCGGAATTTTTCCCGTGTCAGATTGAAGGGGTCTGGGGCTTAGACCTGGCCATCCGCGATTCGAAAGCGACGGTGCAGGACCTGATCGAGGCCATCCAACCCTGGTGTGATGACGAACAGATTCATAAGCTCTATATGGAAGGCTATCAGGGAGCCTGCCGCGGCTGCGCCGTTAACTGCTGTCGGGAGTGCTTTGTCTTGCCCGATGCCATATCCTTTCGTTGGCTGCAGGAGCATCTGCGCCTGGAACCAGCGGAATTCATCCGCCAGTATTTTGACCCGGAGTGTTTAGGCAAAGGGCTGCCACGGCTTAATTCTTCTCCCTGTATCTTTCTGCGTGAGGGGTTGTGTACCGTATATCCCTACCGCACCCTGATCTGTCGGCTGTACATCTGCACGCCCATGTCCGATGATGCTCAAACCCTGGTCTACGGGACAGTGGCCGCCGGGATTGGTGAGTTTTTGCGGCAGGCGCAAACCGCCGGGTATTTGCCGAAAGCGGAGGAGGCTGGGGAGGCTGGGCGGACCGGGCCAGCGGCCTGGTTGGGGTACGAGAAGATGATGCTGGAATTAGTTCAAGCCGAGGCGGAGCGGCCGGATAATCCCTTCCGGGGAGCGTTAAAATATGAGGAGGTCCCTCTGCGCGCTTTCTGTACGGAAGCCGAGTGGCAGAGG
>CAYXHK010000001.1:0-12511 GCA_964464665.1 uncultured Syntrophomonadaceae bacterium | reverse complement strand
AGCCGACGCTGAGCGGCAGCGGAACCGGGGCTGACGGCAACACTGCAACCGCTGCTAACACTGCAAACACAGTCAACTTAGCTAATAATGAGCGATATTAGCGGCAGCGAGGCCTGGACCGATATAAAAGAACCTATTCTGATGATTTTCTGATGACCATTTGGCTTTCAGCCTGGCAACCGGCCGCAATGACCTTAAACCTAAAGGTTAAGGCAGCCCTTGATTTGAGCACGCGCGGCCGGGGCCGATAGAAAGGACACCTTTGATTATGCATATCGTGTTAGTTGAACCGGAGATTCCTTATAACACCGGCAACATTGCGCGTACCTGCGCGGTTACCGGCACAGTGCTCCACCTGGTGCGGCCGCTCGGCTTTTCTACGGAGGACCGTTATTTAAAACGGGCCGGGCTTGATTACTGGCATCTGGTGGATATCCGCTACCATGACAGTTTCGCGGAACTGCTGGAGAGCAACCCGCAGAGTCCGTTTTTTTTGGCCACGACCAAGGGAGGCCATGCTTATACCGATTTTAAGTACCCAGCGGACAGTTTTCTGGTTTTTGGCAAGGAGACCAGGGGACTGCCCAAGGAGCTTTTAACCGCTTATCCGCAGCAGTGTCTGCGGATTCCGATGCTGCCGGGGCAGGACGTGCGTTCCTTAAATCTGGCCAATGCGGCAGCGGTAATCTTGTATGAAGCGCTGCGGCAGCAGGGTTTCCCCGGCTTAGTCTGATAAAGTAAGGCTTTGTTTTATTAATGTCAAGAGGCTTGATTAGGTCACAATCAATGTCAATCACGATATCTAAAAACGGCACCCGCATAAGACTCTAGTTTTAGCTTAAAGATCTGGGGGTTAAACACTAATGGGCAAGCGATGCGTTCTGGCGTTAAACGGCGAATGGCGAAATGAGGCCTGGCACCGGCAGCAGCTTAAAGAAGACGATTTTTTAGTCGGGGTGGACGGAGGGGCCGGACATTTGTACCGGTTAGGGTTTATGCCCAATTTAATCGTGGGGGACTTGGATTCTTTGGAAAGCACGCTGCTTAAACAGCTGCGGGCAGAAGGGTGCGAATTTGCGGTCTTACCCCGGGAAAAAGACTTTACCGATACCCAGGTTGCCCTGGATCTATCACGGCAGCGGGGCTTTCGGGAACTTCTTTTGCTGGGGGCGCTCGGTTCCAGAGCCGATCACTGGCTTTCAACCTTATTTTCCTTGGTGCCGCTCGTTTTAGCGGGGATGACCTTTAAGATCGCGGACCCGGACCAGTGTTTATGCCTGGAATCAGGCTGGGCGGGGATTTCGGGCGCACCCGGACAATTGGTTTCGCTGCTGGCCTTAACTCCGGTAACTGAAGTAACGACAGTCGGTTTAAAGTACCCCTTGCAGGCCGCCTCGCTCGATCCTTTCCAACCCTACGCCGTTTCCAACGAGATGTTGGGCGGCTGGGCGGAGGTAAGCTGGAAACAGGGGGTGCTGGCAGTATATACCCGGGCGTCGCATAGCCTTTATGTATGAATAAAGGGTTAAAGGCATTAAAAGGCATCTGTGCTTCTGCATAATATGGGTTCCCCAATTAACTCTTGATGATAAAGGCATCTGTGTTTAAGCAAAATATGGGTTCCCATTTAACACTTGACGATATTTTCGACCAGCATCTCTATAAATTTATTTCTCGTTTCTTCATCGTAAAAGTCAAAATTAGCCTTAGCCGGAATTTTCCGGTTGGCGATCAGGAGCGGGTAATCCAGACAGGCCAATAATTGTACAATTATCATGCCAATCGCCGTATCATCATACTGTGGCTTGATGTTTTTCAGCGTATTGTAGATGAGTTGGCAGCCCTCTTCCTGAATAAAAGCTTCATAATTGCCCGGTAGGGGGTAATCGGTGATCGACTGCATGATAAAGTTTTTGATCAAGTCAGGATATCGCGATACTACATTGGCGTAATTAATCATAAACATTCGTAAGCGCACTTCTGGCGCGAGAATTTCATCCTTCAGCGGGTAAAATGCTTGTCTCAGCTGCTGGGTAATATCATTTAAAGATTCGTTGATCAGATTCTTCTTGGAGCCAAAGTGGTAGTTTACCGCAGCAACATTAACTCCGGCCAGGGCAGCAATTTTCCGGATCGTAACCTTATAAAAGCCCTCTGCTGAAATGATATCCAGAGTGGATTCGATTATCTTTTGACGAGTGGAACAGTGATGCTCATTCTCTCGCAAATTCAAACACCTGCTTTTGCTTAAGTACATTAAATATTGTTTCTATTTTACGATTATTCTATTTAACGGTTTTGCGCGGACAGTCGGGACAGAATGAGAGTCGCTTTTGCTTAACCTTGTTCTTGCCTTGCCAGTTTATCGGGTTGTCCCTGAAATATTGTTTTAAACAACATTTAAATTTATTATAACGCATTATTGTTATATTTGGTTGGTGTTTTGGCAATAATAATAAGTTTAATTGACAAAACATCCAAAATCAAATACGATAAAAGCAGAATTTAAACAACGTTTGAATGGAGTAAGTGGCGGAAGGAGTTCTGAAGCCGTGCTGAATATGAACGATCTGCTGCACATCGGATTAGATGTTGGATCCACAACTGTAAAGATAATTGTTTTAGATAATAAAGAAAACGTAATTTATCATAATTACCGGCGTCATTATTCAGACATTCAATCTGCCGTGACCAGTATCATCCGGGAAGCGGCGAATGAAATCCCGAACCAGAAGATCACTATCATGATCACGGGTTCGGGTGGTCTTTCGGCTGCCAAGATCCTGGGCGCCAGTTTTATCCAGGAGGTCATCGCCTGCTCTGAGGCGGTTGAGAGGCATTTGCCCCAGACCGATGTAGTGATTGAACTGGGCGGTGAAGATGCCAAGATTACTTTTTACGATGCGGCCGGCGGTGTAGACCAAAGAATGAATGGCACCTGCGCCGGCGGAACGGGCGCTTTTATTGACCAGATGGCGACACTCTTAAAGACTGACGCCGCTGGACTTAATGAACTGGCTAAAGATTATAAAACCATTTACCCGATAGCCGCGCGCTGTGGCGTTTTTGCCAAGACCGATATCCAACCCCTTTTAAACGAAGGAGCTTCCCAGGAAGATATGGCTGCTTCGATTTTCCAGTCGGTTGTGAACCAGACGATCGGGGGTTTGGCCTGCGGTAAATCGATTAAGGGCTATGTGGCTTTTCTAGGGGGGCCTCTTTTCTTTTTATCAGAGCTGCGCAAGCGGTTTGCTGAGACTTTGCATCTGGATGAAGATCACGCTCTGTTTCCGGAGCATGCCCATTATTATGTAGCTCTGGGCGCGGCCCTGGCGGCCAAATCACTCAATTCAATCACAATGGATCAATTATTATATAAGCTTGATCATTTAAATGAGATTCAAGATGATGGGGTCAGGAGACTTGACCCTTTGTTTAGCGGTCCGGCTGATTTGGAGAGTTTTAAAAACCGACACCAGAAGAACAGTGTTAAAAGGAAAGAACTTGCCAGCTTCCAGGGGGATTGCTTCTTAGGTATCGACTCCGGTTCAACTACCACGAAAGCCGCTCTTATCGACGCTGAGGGCAATTTGCTTTACTCGTATTATGCCGGCAATGAAGGCAACCCTTTGCAGAGCACTAAGGAACTTATAATTGACCTTTATAATAAGCTGCCGGCTGGGGCAGTCATTCGGAACTCAGCCGTTACCGGCTACGGGGAAAGCCTTATAAAATCAGCTTTCCAGGTCGATCTGGGTGAAGTGGAGACGATGGCCCATTACCGGGCGGCCCGCTTCTTCCTTCCGGATGTCGATTTTATCCTGGACATCGGCGGACAGGATATGAAATGCATCCGGATCAAAAATGGGGTAATCGACAGCATCATTTTGAATGAAGCCTGCTCGTCGGGCTGCGGTTCGTTTATAGAATCCTTTGCCAAATCGATAAATATGGATGTAACTGATTTTGCGGAAGCCGGACTGATGGCCGAAAACCCGGTGGATCTCGGTACCCGCTGCACCGTATTTATGAACTCCCGGGTCAAACAGGCGCAAAAAGAGGGGGCAACAATCGGTGATATTTCCTCCGGCCTGTCTTATTCCGTGATTAAAAACGCCTTGTTTAAGGTGATTAAACTAAGGGATCCCGAACAGGCCGGCGCTAAGATAGTCGTGCAGGGCGGAACCTTTTATAACGATACGATCCTCAAGAGTTTTGAGGATATACTGCAGCGGGAAGTAATCAGACCCGACATCGCGGGCATAATGGGGGCCTTTGGGGCAGCGCTTATTGCCGGCAGTAAATACGCGCCGGGATACCAGAGCACTCTTTTATCGCCTGCCGAAATTGCCGGCTTTTCATATACTACTTCTATGGATAGATGCGCAAGCTGCGTCAACAATTGTCTGCTGACTAAAAATACGTTTAACGATCTAAGAGCTTTCATTTCCGGCAACCGCTGTGAAAAGGGAGCCGGATTGGAGAAAAGCCAGACGGCTTTACCCAATCTTTTTGCCTATAAATTAAAGAAGTTGAACAGTTATGTGCCGCTCAAAGCGGAAAAAGCGCCGCGGGGCACCATCGGCATCCCCATGGTGCTGAATATGTATGAAAATTATCCGTTCTGGTTTACATTTTTTACAGAACTCGGTTTTCGCGTTGAAAAGTCTCCCCGGTCTACCAAGAAAATATACGAACTGGGTCTGGAAACTATCCCTTCCGAATCAGTCTGTTATCCCGGCAAGCTGGTGCACGGCCATATTATGGCGCTGGCCAACCGGGGCATCAAGAAGATATTTTATCCCTGTCTCATCTATGAGAAAAAAGAGATCGATCCGGCTACTAATCACTTTAACTGTCCAATCGTAATTTCCTACCCGGAAGTTATTAAAAACAATGTGAGTATCCTGAGAGACAACGGCATAACCTTTATGAATCCCTTTCTCCCTTACAATGATAAAAAAAGGCTGATCGAACGGCTCTATGAAGAATTCCGGGGATCTGATATCAGCAAATCGGAAATCGCCCGAGCCGTGCATCTGGCCTGGCAAGTTGATAAAAATTCCCGCCAGGATATTCGTAAAAAAGGGGAAGAAACCCTGGAGTACATAAAAGAAGCCGGCATTAAAGGCATTGTATTGGCCGGCCGGCCTTACCATATTGACCCAGAAATCAATCACGGTATTCCAGAGGTAATCAAATCAATGGGACTGGCGGTCTTGACGGAAGATTCCGTTGCCCACCTGGGCCAGGTCGAGCGTCCGTTGCGCGTCGTGGATCAATGGGTGTACCATTCCCGGTTATATGAAGCCGCCAGTTTTGTGGCCAGCAAGGACAACCTGGAACTTATCCAGCTGAATTCATTTGGCTGTGGTCTCGACGCGGTTACTACTGATCAGGTCCAGGAAATACTGGAAGCCTCAGGTAAAATTTACACTTGTTTAAAAATTGATGAAGGCAGCAATCTCGGCGCCGTAAAAATAAGAATCAGATCACTGCTGGCGGCCATGGAAGACCGGGCGGCAGCCGGCCGCAAACCGAAATCGCATCTAAAACCCCAAACCAGGGTACCCTTTACGGAAGAGATGCGGGCTAGGCATACGATCCTGTGTCCCCAGATGGCGCCGATCCATTTTGATCTGTTAAGAAATGCCTGTGCCTCAGAAGGTTATAACATAGTGGTTTTGCCTTCAGTAGATACCAAGGCGGTAGATGAGGGTTTAAAGTATGTAAATAATGATGCCTGTTATCCTTCAATAATCGTAGTGGGCCAGTTGATCGAAGCCCTCAAGTCCGGCGAATATGATCTGAATAACACTTCAGTCATAATCTCTCAGACCGGCGGGGGATGCCGCGCTACCAATTACATTGCTTTTTTGCGTAAAGCTTTGAAAGAAGCCGGTTTTGAAAATGTACCGGTTATTTCGGCTAATTTATCAAAAATGGAGCCCAATCCAGGATTCAAGGTAACCTGGGGCTTTTTTAAAAAAGCTACCTTGGCGATAATCTATGGCGATCTGCTTATGCGCGTTTTATGCCGGGTCAGGCCTTATGAAAAGATACCCGGTTCAGCGAATCTGCTCTATAAAAAATGTGCGGAAAAATGCAAGCAGCAACTGCAGGCCGCGGATCTGCGCACCTTCCGGCGTAATGTCAAACAAATAATCAAAGAATTTGACAAACTGGAAATAAGGGATATCCAAAAACCCCGAGTAGGGGTAGTTGGTGAGATCCTGGTCAAATATCATCCGACGGCCAATAACAATGTAGTTGACATATTAGAGAGTGAGGGCGCAGAAGCAGTTGTTCCCGACATGTTTGACTTTTTCACTTATTGTGCCTACGACCTCATTTATCGCCAAAAGGTCCTGGCTGGAACCTGGAAAGAACGGCTGCTGGGGACCGGGTTGATTAAGTATTTAGAGTACTTCCGCAAGGATGTGATCAAAGCGTTAAAACGCAGTAAACGTTTTGATGCGCCGGATTCCATATTTCATCTGGCGAAAAAAGCGGAAAATGTCGTATCACTTGGCCACCATACCGGTGAAGGCTGGCTGCTTACCGGCGAGATGATCGAATTGATCGAGTCAGGGGTATCCAATATTGTATGTATGCAGCCTTTCGCCTGTCTGCCCAACCACGTGACCGGCAAAGGAATGATAAAAGAATTAAAACGTCAGTACCCAGAGGCTAATATAGCCGCTATAGACTATGATCCTGGAGCAAGCGAAGTAAATCAATTAAATCGAATAAAGCTGATGCTTTCCGTAGCTTTCAAAAAAATAAACCAGGATCCTTATACGGAACATAAGGAACAGGCTGGACACATTGAACATACTGAACCCATGGACCACCAGGAATCGGAACACAAGGGCGCGGTCCTACTGCGTCGAGGCATTAGTTAACACTGACAAAGGGGACGGTTCGTTTTGTGCCACAAAGGGGACGTGGCACAAAACGAACCGTCCCCTTGTGTCCCCGCAATTTAGAATGAAATAGATAAGGCAGGCCAATACTATGCTTTAAGAGAAACCGAAGGGATGGTCAGACAGGAGGTCAAACGGTTGCAGGTATTGGTCGAGATAGTAAATCCCGAAGCGGCGGATGACGAACAGTCAGACATGACTTCGTTAGATATTGAACCGGGAACTACCCTGCCCCAGTTGGGGACGCGTTTAGGCTTAGCGCCAGAATTAGCGCAAATGGCCTGGGTAAACGGAGAGGTCAAAATGGGGGACTATTTGCTGCAGGAAGGCGACCGCATCGTCTTTTACGCCAGCTTGTCGGGGGAATATGAATCGGTGCAGATGAATCTGTAGCAAAGCAAACGGCCCGCTGATTCACCAATTTTTGGTGCTTCAGCGGGCCGCTATTTAGTCTCAAACAGTATAATTTCTGTACTACCCGATAGATTGCCCGCTTGCGCGGACTCTCAATGAATGCAGTCACTTTTTTCTTTTAATCTCCCCCCATCAAGCACAGGTCTTATTCTAAGTCTGGTCGGCCTCTCTAAACTCCAAACTCCAGGTGGCTCCTCACATAGGTTCCGATCTCATCCATTGCCTGCTGCGCCTCCGGAAAAAGAGGCGCCAGGAGCGGAA
Organism: uncultured Syntrophomonadaceae bacterium; assembly: GCA_964464665.1. GTDB lineage: Bacteria > Bacillota > Ch66 > Ch66 > Ch109 > CAYXHK01. Next base: position 4,910 of record CAYXHK010000001.1, on the reverse strand, counting down.
AGGCATGCACCATACCCTCCCGTATTCTTAACGTAACCGGAACCCCGCTTTGCTGGGCTTTTATGGCGAAGTTCCGGGCATCATCATAATGTATTTCATGGGTACCGACGTGGATCATAATCGGCGGCAGCCCGGTCAGATCCGCCATTAACGGCGACAACCAGGGGTGATGGGGATCATTGCCGGCAATGTAAAAACCGGTCCAAACCGTCCAAGAACCCATAGGAGCAATATCCTTTTTGGCATTGGTTGTGAAGGATTCCGCCTGGCAGGTCAAATCCGTTACCGGAGATATGGAGACGGACGCCTTGGGTAAGGCGATCTGCTGGTCTCTTAGCGCAATAAGCGTAGACAGGGTCAGAGTCCCTCCCGCCGATTCCCCCATGACCATGATGTTAGCTGGCTTATAACCCTCGTGTAATAACCACTGATAAGCGGCGACACAGTCTTCCACCGCCGCCGGGAACGGATGCTCCGGCGCCAGCCGATAATCGAACAAAAGCATTTTAACCCCGCAAAGCCTGGCAAATTTGATTACATGCATCCTGTGGGTATGGCAGCTACCGGATATAAACCCACCGCCGTGAATATACATGACAATCTTGTCCTGGCTGGCCCCCTCCGGGAATATCAATTCCGAGTACATATCACCTATTTGGAAACTCTCGACCGTAATGTCTTTAGGTGTTTTATTGAGCCTGGCGGACGTTTTATCGATTCCATCGCGGAACTTCTTTACGTCGAAATTCATATCCACTACTTCTGGCGTCAATCTTAACTTAAACAGATGCCGGTTCCTGATCAAACTGATGGCTATTCTGCTTTTAACACTTTGCATTTCAATTCACCTCACCCCTTGACTCCTGCGGGTTTAACCCCGTTGATAAATAAGTCTGTACATTGCTCTATGACTTCGTTTTGCTTGAAGTTTTCCGAATTCGTATAAAACTGTTTAGCGGCCTCGATAAAAATAAATGTAAAAAAATCCTCCGCCATACTCGGCGGTAAATCAGCGCGGATATCCCCTTCCTGTATCCCCAGGGCGACCACTGCCGCAATCAATGCACCGAATCCGCTGTCTCTCCGTTCATGAGGCTCGAAGCTTACAACCTGCTTCATGACATAAACCAAATACTTTTCGAAGATTTCCTTTTGTGCCTGAACCCCATCCATTAGGCTATTGAGGATGTAAATCATCCTGGTTCGTGTATCATCAAGTTTTTTTAGGTGGGGCAGCCGGATGGTATTTTTGGTCTCAAAGGTTCGTTTGATATAATCACTGATGATCGCTTCTTTTTCCGGGTAGTAGTTATACAGAGTTCTTTTGGCAATATCAGTGTCCGCAGCAATCTGTTCCATGGTAGTTCCATCAAAGCCCTTGGCTCGAATTAAACCAACCGTTGTGTCAATAATTCTATTCCGCAAATCAATTTTCTTCTGGTCCGTACGGCTCAGCTTCACTTGGTCCACTCAATTTCCCCCATATCTTTACACGTTAACCGGATGATTATAATATTTTACGCCGTGCACTTATGCACTGCGCGCAATTTTATTATATTTATTCTTTCACTCCTGTCAAGAACATTTTTTACAATCCAAAGAAGCAGATATTCAAGCAAACGACCCGCTGATCCACCAATTTTGGCGTTTCAGCGGGCCGCTTTTTAAATTAACTAACTTTTTTAACTTTGCCTTGGCTCCTTTTGACTTTCTATGATTTTACTTAAATTTTTTCTTTGCGTTTCTTTTACCGACTGGTCTTAAGGTTCGATATCTACTCTCCAGTCCCGGCCGCAAGTCGGACAGTAGATCAGATGGGTACAGCTGACCGGGTATTCCCAGCCTGGCTCATCCACTTCCTCATATGGGTCATAGGGACTGAGGTAGTCTTCAACTCTCCCGCCGTCAATTAAAGCACGGTGACAATCCGGGCAGAGCTGCGCCAGATGGATCAGGCTGTTGCACAGCGGACAGCTCCCGTTTAGATTTAATAAATCATCTGCCATATCCCTGTCAGCTCCTTATTACCAAACCTTTCTGGTTTGCGTCTGAATATAACGCATCACTTGCCATAGCCCTTCAAGCACCTCGCATCAAACCTTAATCTTTCCAACAGCATTTACATTCAACACGTCGTATAGCATAGCCCGGTAAGTTTCCCGTTACTCATCTAAACCTTAACTTTTTCTAGCCCGCATTTAAGATTGACGCGTCATTTGCCACAACTTAACAATTGTTATAATCCAACAACTACCATAGCTTTACAACCTTGCAGTTGCGGAAATAGTATAGGGCGATTTGTTCCGCGGTTTTTCCCTGTTCCGCCATAACCCGGGCCCCCCACTGCGACATGCCGACCCCATGACCGTATCCCTTGCCGCTGAATACCGCTTTCCCGCCGGCCACCTTAATCTCGCTGATCATCGTAGACTTCATAGTCGTGCTGTCAATCGCCAGGCGGAATTTATTGGCGTCAACTTCGGTGTTATTTACCTTTAAGTTAACTGCCCGGCCTGACTCGGATTTTTTCGGAATCGTAATACTAGTGACCGCTCCCGGATCCTGGCCGGTGGCCGCTTTTACGGCAGTCCGCACTTTGGCCAGCGGGAAACTGGCGGTCCAGGTGCGGACCTCAGCCGGGATGGACTGATCAAAAGCAGAGTCGTCGACTGGCTGAATATAGGGGGTAGGCGCAACGGTAAATCCCAGACCCTCTTGAGCTGTGGCGGTCTTACCGCCGCTGTAAGCGTGGAACCAGGCGCGGATATAGTTGCCGTTATAGATTAATACCTGGCCGCGCGTTTGCTCGACCGCTTTTTTAATCCGATCATTGATTTTAGTTGCGTCGTAAGCCTGAAATTCTTTTTCATTGGTGGAAGCATGGGCATCCCGGTTTTCCAGCTTGTTTTTTTCTGCAATCTTTTGCAGGGTAAAAGACCGAGCCAAGATGGCCTGAGCAGCCAGGGCGTTATCCGGCCAATCGGGCTGCATTTCCCCGGCAACTACCCCTTGCAGGTATTCTTCCATTTTCATACTTTTGACTTTTCCGGTATCTTCCAGATAGACTAAAAGTTCGGGTTCCACGCCCGCACCTTGACTAATCGGGGCCGGAATCTCGGGCTTGGCGTCTTGCCCCGCCGGTTTTTGCTGGGGGCCGCCCTTACAGCCCGCCAAACAAATCAGACTCAATCCAAACAGAAGCAGAATGACTGGGATGACTCGGGAATAAAGATGACTAAGGTCCCGGTTAAATAGCCGCATAAATTTATGCGTAAATTTATTTTTTAAAATAAACATAATAACAAAACTCCTTTCCCTTGTTCCCCTGCGAAATAATTGGGAAGACAACCACCTGCATCTGAATCTGGTGAGTTGCTCCTTTTCCCCCTGCTGAAATTAATTTAGAGACCGCTTAAACGCGCTTAAAATGCGCTTAGCATACGCTTAAACGTGCGCTTATAATTGCTTAGTGCGGTTAAACGTAGCCCCCGTGTTCTTCCATGATTTTCGCGATTTCGGAAACCTTTTCCGGATTGGTTACCACCGTTACTAAATAAGGCTGGGAACCCTCCATCCGGGTATTTGGCGCAAATCTGGGCAGCGAACTGACCAGAGCGGAATCCGGGTCCGCGCCGGGGTTGTTGACCAGGTCGAGCTGGGCAATTTCAAAGCCCAGGTCACGGATTTGGGCCAGCGCCTGTTTGGCCTTGAGATTGCTCGAAAAGTACCCCATAACTGAATGCTCCCCTTGGTCGAGCCGGTGGGGTTCCCGGCGGTTGTCCCGGTTGTTAAAATTGCCGATTATACTAAGGCGGCTTGAGTTTAGAACTTTACTTAAATCGTCGGTCATGGATCTCACCTTCTTTTGCATAGCTGCTATATTGCACAGATACTCTTTTGTACAGTCGCTATTTTGCCGGCTGCTCTTTGTCCCTTACGTTTTTGATCTTTAGCCCCTTACTTTTTACGTTTAGCTCATTAGGCTTTTAATCTGTTGCCCATTACGTTTTTGCGTTTTAGTCCGTTGTTCTTTTGTTCATTACTTCTTTCGCTTATTTTTCATAAGCAATCAGATAATAACGTCCCTGCAATTGATTCTCGAGTTGTTTAATCTGCTGCAGTTCGCTTAACTCTAAATCCGCGAAAACCGGCTCGTTTGGCCGGCGTTGCTCTTCCAAGCCGTCTACCTCCTTTCGGGAAACGTAAAATCTTTATTCCTATTGTTTGACTTTTTAGCGGCCGTCATTCATGGAGTAGGTTGATTCCTTGCATATACCAGCCTTTTTTTGTATAATCTAACCAGTAGAAGCATTGTGTACATATTTGTGCACAACAGGACAATCGAGCGAAAAAAGCAAGCGGATGAATGAACGGCCCAGCTAAACCAGTATTAAAACTGTATAAGCTTGAAGATGCGGAGAATCTGTCTCGGAGCAGTTGGGTAACCGGTATCGACAGGAATAGGAGGACGCAAGCGTATGAACAGCCCAGCCAAACAAGCATTAAAACTGTATAAACTTGAAGATGCGGAGAATCTATCTCGGGAGCAGTTGGGCAACCTGTATCGGCAGCATCTGAATCCTGAGCTTTTTAATATGTTTAGGTTGGTCGGTTTTGATCGAAAATATGTCCGAGCCGAGGGAATGCACATATGGGATGAGAACGGGCGCAAATATCTGGATCTTTTGGGGGCATACGGAGCCATGAATTTTGGCCATAACCGGCCGGAAATCCATCAGGCGCTGCTACGGGTGCAGAGTTTTCCAAACCTCCTGCAGGTTTCCATGGGGGTTGTAACCAGTCTTTTGGCGGCCAACCTGGCGCAGATAACCCCCGGTGATCTGAATCGGACTTTCTTCGGCAACAGCGGCGCCGAGGCCGTGGAAGGGGCTTTAAAATTAGCCCGTATC